>CAKTTT010000011.1 GCA_934615635.1 uncultured Eubacteriales bacterium
CATCATGCCCCCCACCTTCTTTTGCCGCAGCAGCTCCACCGATCGCTTCATGATATCGTCGTTTTCCGCCCACTCCTGCTGTCCGGTACCCGCCCATTTGTCGGGGGCGAGCCCGATTTTGTAGGTTCCCAGTCCCACGTACAGCTTAACCGTGGAGGCGGGCCGGAAGGCCAGCCATTCCGCCAGCACCTTGTCGAAGCGGGAGGACTGATGCTCGAAGCCGAAATAGATCTGGGGGCACAGATAATCCACATAGCCGGTCTTCTGCAGCCACTTCACCGTGTCCGCGTACCCCTTTTCCCGGGTGCCGGCGTAGTCGTGGGAGGGGGAAACCCCGAACACGCAGCCGGTTTTTTTATGGACCCGGGAATAAACGCTGCTGATGAGGGCATCCACATGGGCGCGCCGCCAATCTCCGATGCTGAGATGTCCGCCGGAGGCCTCGTACTCCGCCTTTTCGAAATCCGCCGGAGCGTCGGCGGGCAGCACGTCATGGGGATAAAAATAGTCGTCGAACTGGATGCCGTCGATGTCGTAGGCCAGCAGCTCCTCGATGCCGGAGAGGATCAGCTTTTGCGCTTCCAGGGAGGTGGGGGCGTACCAGTAGGCGGGGGAAGCGCCCTTGTCCTGGAAATAGTCGATCCCCTCCACCCGATACTCCAGGTTGCGGCCGATGCGATAGGGATTGACCCAGGCGTGCAGCTCCAGGCCGCGGGCGTGGGCCGCTTGTACCGCATAGGCCAGCGGATCGAAGCCCTCCTCCAGCAGGGCCTTTACCGAGGCGGCGGGCTTGAAAAGGCTGGAAGGATAATAGGCATCGCTGTTGGCCCGGACATGGAAGATCACCGCGTTCATCCCGAAGGAGAGGCAGTCGTCCAGCATAGTATCCAGTGCCTGCCGAGCTTGGGCGGCCGATTGATTCTTCAGCATGGCGCCAAGCTCTATGTAAGAAATCCAGACGCCCCGGAATTCCTCCTGCGGGTCCACGGACGGATCGCTGCCGGGATTGCTGGAAGGAGCGTCCGACGGCGTGCCGGAGGGAGCGGTGGGCTCCGGTGGAGAGGAGGGGGCCGACGCTTTGGAAGAAACGGCGGAGGAGGGGGTGGTGGTACCTGCCGATGCCCCGGTGAGGGTGCTTCCGGTGGGGCTGGTGGTTCCGCCCCCGCCGCTGGTGGTGAGGGTAGCGGAGCCAACGGGACCGGAACCGCCGGAGTTGTTCTCTGACTGGGGCGGCAGGCTTCCGTCCAGACCCGGGGAAACCGGCGGGGAGGAGGAAAGCTCACATCCTGTCAGCAGCAGGCAGGCCAGCAGGAGCGAGCAGAGATATCGTTTCATAGCGCCTCCAGGATTGGTTATATATGGTCTATATTGTATCCGGTTGACCGGGTGAGGTCAACCGCTTCCGACAAAAAAATACATTCCCAACATCTTCCAGATCATATCCGACAATGGAAACGGCCTTGACGGCCGGGGCGGCGGCCGATACAATAAAGAGGATGCTTTTTTAATTTTATGCGGCGGGAGGTCTGTCCATGCCACCAGTTTTTACAGCGGCCCTTGTTTATCTGGCCGTCGTCAATCTTGCGGCCTGCGCCGCCGCCATCGTCGATAAACGGCGGGCGCGCAGGGACGAATGGCGGATTCCGGAATCCACCCTGCTGCTGCTGGCGGCCTTGGGCGGCTCTGTGTCCATGCTGATTACCATGAAGCTCATCCGGCACAAAACCCGGAAAGCCAAGTTTATGGTGGGGATACCGGTGATATTGGCGCTGCAGCTCCTGCTGGCGGCGGCGTTGCTGGCCCTTTATAAGGGCTGGCTGTAAAAACAGTGGCCGGCGGGAAGGCATTTGTTTCCCCTTGCCCGGCTTTTGAAAATTTTTTGGAAGGAGGAACACGCCATGGTGGTTTGCGTCCTGACCGTCCGGCTCCACGCGCCCTGGGTCCACTCCCTCAAGGAAAAGCGGATGGAGCTCAAAAGCCTGCTGACCAGGCTGCGGAACACCTTCAATGTATCGGTGGCGGAAGTGGACGAGCAGGATACCCACACTGTGATGGTGATCGGCGTGGCGGCCTTGGCGGCGGATGCCGCGCAGGCGGACAGTATGCAGGAGCATATGCTGCATTTTATCGAGACGCATACCCAGGCGGAGGTGATCGCGGTGGAGCGGGAGAGGCGATGAGGGTCCGCCGGCGCTTATCTTGACGAAAGGGACTGTTTCCCGGGATAACCGGGGGCTTTACCGAAAACGCCGGAAAGGCGCCGGCCACGGCAGCGCCCAAAGAAGGAAACTCCCGAGTCTTGCAGCGCGTCGCGTTCCCCTCCCCCTCCGCCTCCCCTCTTCCCCTTCTCCCCTCGCGGCCCCAAGGGGCGCGATATCATCCGTTTTATCAAAGAGAGAAACGCCGCTTGGCCCCGATGCCCCGCGGCTCCTCCTTTTCCATGGCGTTGTCTCCCGGCGGGAAACCGATAGGCCGTAGAAGGTATAGCATTTTTATGCTGCGGGAGTAATACGGCTGATGCCGAGACACAATAAGAGCAATCATGGAATGAGGAGGAAACGGCTTGAGCAATCATTTATCCGGCGCCATCAGCCCTTATCTGCTGCAGCACGCCGAAAACCCGGTGGATTGGTATCCATGGGGAGAGGAAGCCTTTGAAAGGGCTCGGCGGGAGGATAAACCGGTATTTTTGAGCATCGGCTACAGCACCTGCCACTGGTGTCACGTAATGGCGCGGGAGAGCTTCGAGGACGAGAGGATCGCCGCGCTCCTCAACGCCCGTTTTATCGCCGTCAAGGTGGACCGGGAGGAGCGGCCGGATGTCGACAGCGTTTATATGGCGGTCTGCCAAGCCTTCACCGGCAGCGGCGGCTGGCCCACCAGCCTTTTTCTGACGCCGGAGCGGCAGCCTTTTTTTGCGGGCACCTATTTTCCCGCCCACTCCCGCGAGGGGATGATCGGCTTTTACGAGCTGCTGCAGGCCATCGCGGACGGCTGGGAGAGGGACCGGCCGCGGCTGCTGTGCGCCGCGGAGAAGCTGGTCGCCGTTCTGCGCCGCGACGAGGGCGGCGGGGACGACCCGGATCCGGCGCTGCTCTCCGCCGCCGTAAGACAGTTCGGCGGGATGTTCGACGAAAAATACGGCGGCTTCGGCGACGCACCCAAATTTCCCTCTCCCCACAATCTGCTGTTTCTCCTGGCCTATTCCCGGATAAAGGGGGACGACGGCGCGCTGCGCATGGCGGAGCGCACCCTTTTTCAAATGCGCAGAGGGGGGCTCTTCGATCACATCGGCTACGGATTTTGCCGGTATTCCACCGACCGCTTTTTCCTGGCGCCTCATTTTGAGAAGATGCTCTATGACAACGCTCTGCTGATGCTCGCGTATGCGGCGGCCTATGCCGCCGTCCGCAAGTCCCTGTACCGGGATACGGCGGAAAAGACCGCCACCTATATTCTGCGGGAGATGACTTCTCCGGAGGGAGGCTTCTACTCCGCGCAGGATGCCGACAGCGGCGGCATGGAGGGGAGATACTATCTTTTCGGCTATGACGAGCTCCTTTCGGTGCTGGGAGAGGAAACCGGCCGGAGCTTCAACGCCTACTACGGCATCACCCGGGAGGGCAACTTTGAAGGCGGCAACATCCCTAACCGGCTTCATGGGAATGGAGAGGAAGGCGCCTTCGACCGGGAGCTCCCGGCGGTTTACGATTATCGCCGGAAGCGGGAAAAGCTCCACCTGGACGACAAGATCCTCACCGGCTGGAACGGGCTGATGATCGCTGCTTTTGCCCTGCTGTACCGCGTGACGGGTAGCCCGTCGTATCTGAAGGCGGCGCAGGATGCGCAGCGGTTTGTGGAGCGGGAGCTGGCGCAGGGAGACAGGCTGTTGGTGGGCTGCCGGGACGGCAGACGCAGCGGCAGCGGCTTCCTGGACGACTACGCCTATTATGCCGCCGGGCTCGTGGGGCTGTATGAGGCGACGCGGGAGGAAGCCTACCTCCACAGGGCGCAGGCGATCTGCCGGGAGGCGGAGGCGCAGTTTGGGGACGCCGCCGGCGGTTTTTTCCTCAGCGGCAGGGAAAATGAGGAGCTGATCCTGCGCCCGAAGGAAACCTATGACGGGGCCCTGCCCAGCGGCAATGCGATGATGGCTTATAATCTGGTCAGGCTCTCTCAGCTTACCCGAGATGCGGCATGGGAGGAGAAGGCGAGGAGGCAGCTTGCCTTTCTTTCCGGGCGCGCGGCTGATTATCCGGCCGGGCATAGCCTGTTTCTGCTCTCCCTCCTTGTGCAGGAAAATCCGCCGCCCTTCATCACGGTGGTGCTTCCCCAGGGAGCCGATGAAGAGAAGGTCAGGCGAGAGCTTCCCCTTTATGCGGATGTCACGCTGCTGCGGGAACCGGCCGGGGGGTACCGGCTGCTGCATGACAGGATCACATATTATGTGTGCAGAGGGCGGACCTGCTTGCCGCCGGCCAACACGCTGGAGGAACTCCCGTGGAAATAGCGGAAGCGCCCGCCGATTTTTCGGCGGGCGCTTCGGTTGGAGGGGATAGGGAGCTCCGTAGAAACGCTTTGGCGCGGGGAAAAGAGAGAAAGCGGACCGCTAATCGCCATCTTGCGCTGCCCGCAAGGGCTGCGTGGGGAGGAATCCGCCCGCTTATGGGCCGTCTGGCTGAGAAACTATAGGGAAAGAAATGGCGGCGCGTTTTGGGACCCTGGCCGGTAATAGGCCCTTTTGGCTCCTGCTTGGGCTACCGGTTTGCCGAGGGTTATGACTTATCCGGCCAGGGGATCAGGAAGGCAGGCCGACATAGCCGGCATCCCTGATCGCCCGGCGGCCCTCCTCCGACAGCACCCAATCCAGCAGCCTGCGGACGCTGCCGCCCTCCGGCTCGTTTTTGCGGATCACCGCGTAAAACTCGTTGAGGAAGGGGTAGCTGCCATCGGCAATGGTTTCCTCCGAGGGAACGACGCCGTCCACCGCCATCAGCCGGAGGCCGGGGACGCTGTACATATTTTTCGCGTAGTAATAGACCGAGTAGCCCAAGGCGTTTTTCTCGTTGTTGTAGCTGGCCAGGGCGTCGATCAGCCCGCCCATCTCGCCGGGATACCGCTCGGAGGGAGCCTCCATCAGCGGCAGATTTTGCATCACCAGCTTGACCATCAGCGCCTGGGAGCCGGACTTGACCGGCCGCTGATAGGCTTCGATCTTTTTGTCTTCACCGCCCAGCGTTTTCCAGTTGACGATTTTACCCTGATAGATGTCCTGAATTTGGGCGGTGGTGAGAGAGGTGACGGGATTGCCCTCATTGGTGATGAACACCAGGGCGTCCCGGCCGATGGGATGGTATTCCAGTTCCACGCCCGAGCTTTTGATGATCTGCTTGGTTTCCTCATCCGCCTCGTATACCAGCAGCAGGTCGGTATTCTTCTGCACCAACGCCTCATAGGCATAGGGAGTGGTGGTAAAGTTGAGCATGGCGTCGGCCTCTTCCGCCGATATCCCCAGCAGCCGCTGTACCATCAGCACAGCCATGGGAATGTTGGCGGTGGAACCGTCCAGCCGGGGCAGATTCTCCTTGGTAAACGCGTCGTCCACGCTGCTGGCGGTGGGAGTGGGCGCCAGGGTGATGGAGGGAGCCCCTGAGCCGGTGGGCGCTTTTGAAGCGGCGGAGGGGGTCGATTCTCCGGACGGCTGCTTGTGGCAGCCGGTCGGCAAGGCCAGCAGCAGCGCCGCAAGGAGGCAGATTCCCCATCTTTTCATCATCAATCCATCCTTTCCTTTTCTCAAAACCGTTGTCCTCTAATCCTCCAGCAGGCCGAAGCGGGACTCGCGGTAGAGCCATCTGCCGGTGATATCCGCATAGCCCTGATACTGGGCGGAGGTCACCCAGAAGTAGGGGGAGCCGCGCATATGCAGCTCCCAGTCAAAGGCGGAGGGATAGCGATGGAACACGGTGTCGGTGAGCAGGGAGCCGTTGACGTCGAAAACGATGAAGCCGTTCCGGCCATCCGCCAGATAATAGCCGCCGAATTTTTGGATAGAATAGTAGCGGTCGTCCAGCGTCCAACCCTCTCCGGTTTCCCTATTCAGCAGATAGGAGGGCTTATCGCTGAGATCAAGATAATAGTTGGCCATCACGAGGGGCCATTCGTAATAGACGATCTCCGTATAGTTTGAAGGCAGCCCCTCGATGGGGTGATCCTGGCGGTACACCGCGCCGTTGGCGTATGTACCGGTTTCCAGGGGCTGGAGGTCCTCATCCAGATACCGCTGCTGACCGCTTTCCAGCGTGACCCCAAAGGCGATGCCGTCGCTCTCCAGACTATCGGAAACGAAGATGTGCTGGTATACCTCGTCGTTGACGAACCGGCCCTGCCGGTCGATGAAGCGGTATCCGCCGCTCACCAGATGGACCCCGGCGTATTTCCCCACAAAAGCCGTCGCGTGGAGGTAAACCGGTTCGATGGCCCATTTCCCATCCGACCCCAGATAGCCGTAACGGATCGTTTTCATGTCCTCGTATTCCCACACCCCGTACCATTGGGTGGGGCCGGTGGACGCCATCAGCCGAAAATCCTCCTGGGTCAGGCATTGGCCCCGAATGCTGTCGTTCTGCAGGGCATAGCCCTCCAACGGAACGGGAGCCTTTTCTTTGAGAGAACGGAGATCCACCAGATACTCCTGTTCTTCCGTGGTCAGCAGGATGGCCGTATAGGGGCTGAGGGAGGTTATGTAGGTGTACTTTCCCTCCGGCAGGAGCGGTTCCCCCGTATGGATATCATACAGCATAACCGTTGTCTGCGTATCCGCCGGTTCGCCGGCGGAATCTGTTGGCAGCGTGGCGCTGACCAGCTCCGATCCCGGGATGACGTCGACGTTCCCCGAGGGGAGCGACAGCACCTTTTTCCCGTCCAGGGTGTAGATATCCGTACGGCTCTCTTGACACGCGAGCAGATACCGGAAGCGGTTCTGCCCATCCAAGCCGTAATGAAAGCCGGTATACTCCACGGGGATCACCAGTTCTCCCAGCTCGTTGATAAAGCCGTAGATCTCCTTCTTGTTATAATCATCCAGTTCCCAAACCGTCCGGCTCACCGGCCAGAGCATCCGGCCCTCCAGCGCCGATTGCCCCGGAAGGGGAGGCATAGGAGAAGGCTGCTCATAGGGGACCCAGTCCGCTGGAGGTATAGGCGTGAGGCTATTTTCGGGGGCGGTGGTTGGGCCGGTGGTGGGCGAGGCAGCCGACGGATGGGGCAGAGTGGGGTGTGTATCCGCCGAAAGAACGCCGGCGGTGGTTTTTCCTGAGGAGGAGGTTGTCCGGAGGGGCATTTGGCAGCCTGCCAGGCAAAGCATGATCCCCGCGCACATCGCCAACCCGCGGTGAAGGAAGCGATTCATCCTATCTCCCTCTTTCTGTTTTTCCCACTTTATTTCTATTCCATACGGCGCCGGCGCTACGCGCCATAGGAAGGCGGCTTCCGCGCCGCTGCGCCTGCGCTCGGCCTGCAATTCCGGGCGCTGCGGCGCGGTGATCCGCAGGCGGCCTTCTCCCACGCTCCGCCGCCAGACAGGGAGGCAGAGCGCGGCCGTCCTTTCTGCCGCTGCTCCCGATGCACAGCCAGGCGAATTTCATTCCCTTATAAAGGGATGGCCGTTTTTTCATATGGTGGCGGAAGCTGTTCGGGTTCCACCGCCTGCCTTCCCTGGGGGATCAGATCCCGAAGGGGTTCTGCCCGCGTCGCAAGGCGTTGCTGGAAGCGGTTGGACAGGACGAAACGTTTTGCCGGGATGGATCGGCAATCTGCCGGGCTTTCCCGTTTCAGCCGACGAAAGTGTTGCTTGGGACTGGCTGGCTTCCACGCAGACGCCGGCTCACCGCCTTGCATCCGGGCGGTAAGCGGGAGGGAAGGATGGCGCACGTATGTCGCACCGCTATCGCCTCCTGCTGATTGTCTATAGAATACCGTATGGCAATGGATGAATACAACAACAAATCGGTTACAAAAAAATGACAATTTTGTTTTTTACACAAAAAATGTGGATGTGATGAGTTTTCACAATATCCCGGGCATATCCCGATAAAAGAATGGAAAGATTGCTGTTTCGACGGGGTTAGGGGTTGTCCCCGGAGAATTTGACTCCCGCTGAACTGGTATTCGCCTAATTCGTATATACAAAATGAAATATAGACAGAAATATCGCCTACCTGTATTTTTTCACAGGCCTGTGCTCCGGTGGGAATCGCTGTGTCGCTACCTCTTGTTCATCCGGCGCTTCACAAAGCGGGCGCATAATCTCCCGGTGTTCCTCCCATCATAGAAACGGTTGGCGTATGCAGAGGGAAACCTGCAAGACAGGGCGGCTTCCAATGGGAGGAGGACGGAAATGCAGGAATTTGCGGATTACTTGGCGAAAATCGAAAACCCGCGGCATCGGGAACGGACGGCGGCCCTGCTGGCATGGGTGGCGGAGGAATATCCGGAACTGGAGCCCAGAATAGCCTGGAACCAGCCCATGTTTACCCATCACGGAACCTTTATCATAGGCTTCAGCGTGGCAGGGAAGCATTTGGCGATAGCGCCTGAAAAGGCGGGGATCCAGCATTTTTCAAGGGATATTCTTCAGTCGGGCTATGACCACAGCCAACAACTGATACGCATACCCTGGGACCATGCGGTCGACTATTCCCTGCTGAAAAGAATAGTGGATTACAATATAAAGGACAAGGCGGGCTGCAAAACCTTCTGGAGAGGATAAGACCGGAGCAGGGGACAGGGGACAGCATTTCATTCCCCGAAAGTTCGCGTTTCCCTTGCTTTTTCCCCACCGAAGGGGTGAAGAAGGGACAGAACGCGCAGCGCGTGGAGCAGTTGCTTGTCTGCGCCCGGCTGTATCATGTAGCCGGTACACCGTGGGATGGTACAAAAAATACATGAATACGAAGCGTGGAAGGCGTCGTTTACCGGTTTCTTTGCCGTCGGCTGACTTTTTCAGAGCCGCTTTCCTTTTTGTGCAATTCTCTTGACACCACCTTTATCTGATCATATCATTCAAACAATCTCTTTCACCAAACATAAATCTTGTTTATGGCCTGTCACAAAACGAAGGAAGTCGATCGCTTTCCAACAATCGACTTCCTTTGGCGTAATACTGGGCAGTGGCGGGCCTCTCTCAGCCGCTCTATCCCGGGCGCATTGCTGCAAAAAAGAAAAACCTGCGAAACGCGAATTGCGCACCGCAGGTGTATGAGGGTGGGATAAAATGAAACACCAGCGCCGCAAGGTGTAAATTACTAAAAATTGGTAATAACGGTGAATCGTCGTGAGGACGTTTGCAATCGAACAGGCGAGCCGAGCGTGACTTTTTGCAAAAAAAATCGAAGCAAGCGATACACAGCTTGCTCCGATGTGGCAAATAACTCTAATTTTAATACAAATGCCCCCTCTTGCTGTTAGGGGGTGCAAAATCATTTTGGGGGCGCATTTATGGCTTTATGCAATAAAAATACGGTCCACATAAATCATCCTCATGTGTTTTGATATATGTCCATGAAAAGTCTCTTGCAACGATATAGACTTCATTTTCTTCGTCTAATTGTTCGGCAGTTATATTTTCAAAATTCAAAATTCTAACAGATGCATTTCTCTCAAAAGGAATAATATACCATGCATTTGCTTTGTTTGTTTTATTGAATGTATGCCGTGCTTTTTCGCCTGTCAAATAATCGTTTGAATTGACTAACTCCCAAGAAAAAATATGCCAAATATAATTGCCTGTTTTTACAACCTTATTTTCAATATCACGCTTTGAAATATTGGTAGCAAAGTGCAGGAGCCATTCCTTTTTAAATTCCTTCAACCTCATACCAGCATACATACATCAATCCCTCCGCTTGTTATAATAGCATACAACAAGAAACACCGGAACCTTGTATCAAGGTTCCAGTGTTTCTTTGGTGGGGGAAGATGGATTCGAACCATCGAAGTCGGTGACAACAGATTTACAGTCTGCCCCCTTTGGCCACTCGGGAATTCCCCCCTATAAAAACGCCTTGCATAAGGCAAGGCATACTATAGCATGTCCCGCGACAAAAGTCAAGCCCCTAAAGGAGGAATTCCACAGAAAAACTATACGGACCGCTTGGCTTGCCGCCTCTTTTACGGTCGCACGGGCATAACGGAGGATCCCATGGCGGCGGTGGCGGCACCATATAGCTTTCTGTTCGGCGGCCTTGTGCGTTTCTGCGGTGGGCGGCTTTTGATGCCGATGGATAAAAAAGAGCGGAAAAGCGGCCGGCGGGGAAAAACGCCCTTTCCGCAGTTGACGGAAAGGGCGCCTGTTTTATTCTTCCATTTGCTTCCCGAGGAAGGCGGCGGCCACCTGGGCCAGCTTGACGTCGCCCTCGGTAGGGACGGCGCCGCTTTCCGGCAGCAGCATACAAACCGCGCCGGTGACATCCCCCGCCGCCACGATAGGACACATCACGCCGGCGTAGCGGTCGATGCTTTCCACCGGCTGGAGCCGTTTCTGATCCCCCGCCTTCGCCACGTGGGTCTGGCGCTGTTCCATCGCCTCCTCCAACTGGGCGGAGATCCGGCGCTCGGTGAATTCCTTTTTGGATACGCCGGCGGCGGCCACCACATGGTCCCGGTCGCAGATCAGCACCGGCAGGCTGCAGGCTCGGGACATCACATCCGCGTACTGGATGGCGAAGGGGGACATCTCGCCCACCGGGGAATACTTCTTGAACACCACTTCGCCGTCGGTGTCGGTGAAAATTTCCAGCGGATCGCCCTCTCTTATGCGCATTGTCCGCCGGATTTCCTTTGGTATGACTACACGACCGAGGTCGTCGATTCTTCTCACAATGCCTGTTGCTTTCATACTTTCTCCTCCGTCTGCTATATTCATCCGCGGCCGGTTCCTTCGCCGGTCCGGCGGCTTTTGCATTTGCAAAGCTAGTGTCTGCACCATGGCAAAATTTATACAGCGGAGGGGAAAAGAATTTCCATGGAAATCTTCGGAAATCACAGGCGTTTGTCTACCATAAACTGTAAACGGAAAGAGGGAGACTTCAAGATATAGGGAGGACGGCGACGGCGCGTGTTTAGTCTTTTCCGCGGTTGGCGAGCCGGCCTACCAGGGCCAGCGCCTGGTCGTAGGGCAGCGCCCGTACCCGGTGCCGGCGGCGTTTTTCGCCGAAGCAGCGCAGCTCCACCGTACAAGTGCCGGAGCGCACCTGCCAGGGGCTGCGGGTGAGAATCGCGCAGTCCGCCACCTCCAGGGGAACGTGGACCTCATAGAAGGCCAACCCACGGGAATAGCGGATGGTCACCGCGTCCCGGCTGACGCCGAAGCCCGCCCGGAGATAGCCCACCAGTCGGACGGCGAACCACCACAGGCCGAAGAGTCCCCACAGCAGGGCGGCCATTTTCCACAGGCCGCCCAGCGCCAGCGGCAGCGCCGCGGTGGCGATCACCCCGAAGGGGGGGAGGATATATACGGGCAGAGAGCTGCGCCTGGGCCGCAGACAGCTACCGCAGATGGGATAATCCGGCAGCAGGGTATCCAGCGCGGCGCAGAGCTCCCGCACCCGGGCGCCGGGGACGATCACCGGCCGGGCGCCCTTTTCCCGGCCGTAGCCGGCGGCGGTGATGGTGGCGGTGCGCAGACGGAAGAGCTTCATAAACAGGGTTTGGCGCAGCTCCAGGGTGGTGATTTTACCTGTGTCGATCAGCACATCCCGCCGGGTGACCAGGCCGGACACCAGGTGAAGCTGCTCCCCTTCCTGGCGGGCATAAAAGCCGGCGTAGCGCATAAGGGAGCGCAGGAAGGAGAAGGCCCAGCCCAGCACAAACAGGTTGGCCATGGATTCCAGCAGGGGAGGCAGCCCGAGATACAGCACCCGCCCCACCACGCTGTATACTTGGTCGGAGAGCTGCTCCCCGACCAGACGGCCCAACTGCCGCACGAGGGGAGCCAGGGTCAGGAAGCCCAGGGCGGCGTTGGAGCTGGAGGCGGCCATGACGGTTACCGGCCACAGACGCGCGGTGTATACGCCGGTCCACCGGCGGGCTCCCGCCCGCAGAAGGCGGCCGGCGTTGGAGACGGACATGTAGATGGTGGCATCCGAGCGGTGCCGCAGCCCCGCTGTGTTGATCCGCACCCGCCGGGCTCCGCACAGCCACATCAGCGGGGTCCGCTCCACCTCCACCGAGGCGGCGTCGTCCGCCATCAGCCGCAGCCGGCGGCGGTTGATGAGCCCCTGATCCAGCGTCAGACCGTCGTGAAGGCTGTAGCGCGCCTGCTTCCATTTCAGGATGGAGTAAGCGATCAGAAGCAGTGCGAGTCCGGTATCCCGGATGGAGGCCAGGAGGATGTAAACCGCATCCCCCGGCTTGAACAGCGCGCGCAGCACCGGGATGAGCAGAAAGGGGATCCATTTTTTGGCGTCGTATAGGATATAGATGGGATGCAGCCGATTCATGGCAATCGTCCTTTGAAGGATTATGGGTGAGAGAGAAAGGAAGCGGGCAAAGGGAGAGAAGGACAGAGCTGGCGAAAGGCCTGTAGGGGTAGCCGAGCGTTGAGGGCATCGCTTATGTCGGGGAGGCGCTGAGACAGGCAGCCGGAGACTTCCACCGAAAAGCGCGGGAGTCGAGGCCCTCCGTGGCGGCGCCGGAAGGAGGTTGCGCCCTCTTTTCAAAGGCTTCGCAGTTGTGGAGACGGCGCGCGGGACACCGTTTCCGGTGAAAGAATCCCGGTGCTCCCGTGGGAAAGAGCGCCCTGTGCCGGCGCAGCCGGAAAAACGCGATAACCGGATCGGTTTAGTGCCCGCTCCACCGACCGCCACGTGCCGTGGCGATTTCCAAGAAGGGCCGTCTTACGCATCTCCTTCCTCGCATTCCTCCAGCATCCGGGTGAGCATGAGGGCGTCCGGATCGGGAAGAAGGGGAAGGATCGCCGCTCCGCCGGCGAAACGCAGGATCAGAGTACGGCAATGGAAGAGGCGCTGGATGGGGGTCTGCCAGGTTTCGAAGGTGCGCAGCGCCTGCATGGGAACGAAGATCTGCCGCCGCCAGAGGACGCCCATCTGCGCCCGGACCGCCTCGCCGTCGAAGCCGCCCTTGAGGCTGGCGGCATACCGCTGGGGATACCACAGGAATAGAAAAACGGTGAGGACGCTCACCAGGGCGGTCAGCAGCAGGAGCCAGGGGGTCAGCAGACCCGCCAGCAGACCGGTCAGCCCCGAGGCCAGAACGCCGGCTAGGGCGATCCAGAGACGCAGCACCCGACGCGCTCCCTCGCCGGCCTGAAAGGTCATGGGGTTCCCTCCTCCTTGCGGCCGTTCAAAAACGGCAGTTTTCCACCCTATAGTGTATGCGGTATTCGCACAAAAATCACGAATCCGGCATAGTTTTCCTCATTTCGGTGCAAAATACCCTAAAGACAAGCAAACGAGGAGTGAGCGCAGGGCCATGAAGCATCCCTTTGACCGCGGTATTCTGTTTCCGCCGGAGGTGGAAAACAAACGACTGACCGCCGGCCTGCCGCCGGAGGAATTCCGGCCGAAAACCCTGGTGATCCCGTTAAAGCAGGGGATCGGGGAGGCGTGTGTCCCGGTGGTGGAGCCGGGACAAGGGGTGAAGGCCGGCGAGCTGGTGGGCCGCCCTCTCAAGGAGGGCGTACCGGTCCACTGCGGCGTATCCGGTACCGTTTCAGCGGTGGAGAACCGGCCGACGCTGGAAGGGGAAGGCCTGTGCGTGGTGGTGGAAAACGACTTTGCCGGCGTCGCCGCCTCCGGCCTGAAGCGGGAGGAGGGACGGGAAGGACTGATCCGCCTGATGCAGGAGGCAGGGCTGGTGGGAATGGGCGGCGCGGGTTTTCCCACCTATCGGAAATACGCCTGGGACAAGCCGCTGGAACAGGTGCTGATCAACGGCTGTGAATGCGAGCCTTATCTGACCTGCGATCACGCCTTGATGCTGTATTGGCCCGAGCGGGTGGTGGCCGGGGCCAAAGCGATGGGGGAAGCGGCGGGCGGCGCCGCGGTGGTCATCTGTGTGGAGGACAACAAGCGGGACGCCATCGCCCGGCTGGAGGAGACGGCGGGCAACAGCGGGGTGCGGGTGCAGGTCCTGCCTTCCCGTTATCCCCAGGGCGGAGAGCGGCAGTTGATCCAGAGCGTGCTGGGGCGGGAGGTCCCGGCGGGCGCCTTGCCCGCAAGCTGTGGGGTGCTGGTATCCAATGTGGCCACGGCGGCGGCCCTGGCCGATGCCCTGGACGGCCGCCCTCTCACCCATCGGATCGTCACCGTCACCGGCAGGGTGGAGCGTCCGGCCAATCTGGTGGTTCCAGTGGGTACGCTGCTGTCCGAGCTGTTGGAATACAGCGGTGGGATGGAGCTGGTGCCGGACGTGGGCTTTCGGGTGATCGCCGGCGGCCCCATGACCGGCCGGGCGGTGGAAGATCTTCGGGTTCCGGTAACCAAGACCACCGCCGGCCTGGTGACGCTGCCGCCCCCGACGCTGGAGGAGCGCAATTGTATCCGCTGCGGCGCCTGCGCCCGGGTGTGCCCCGCGAGACTCATGCCCTTCGCCATCGACGCGGCCGCCATCGCGGGCAACATGGCGGTGTGCGCGGATTATCACGCGGAGCAGTGTATTGCCTGTGGCTGCTGTTCCTTTATCTGCCCTGCAAAACGGTTTCTGGCCACCCGGGTATCCTTGGCCCGGGGCGGCGTGATGGCCCGGCGGCGGGCCGCTCAAACCCAATCGGAAAGGTCTGGCTGACGATATGAAAGGGATCAAACCAAATTTATTGCTTTCCGCCCCCCATATCCGACGGGAGAGAAGGACACGGGACATTATGGCGGATGTGCTGGTGGCGCTGCTGCCCGCGGCTGTGTGGGCCTGCTGGCTGTTCGGCTGGCGGGCGGCGCTGCTGCTGGCGGTGTCCATCGGCGTGTGCTGCGGGGCGGAATGGCTTTGTCTGCTCCTCCGCAAGGAAAAGGGCTTCGACGGCAGTGCCGCGGTGACCGGCGCGCTGCTGGCTCTGTCTCTGCCCGCCGGAATCCCTCTGTGGGCGGCCGCTTTGGCCGGCGTGTTTTCCATTGTGGCGATCAAGCAGCTTTTCGGCGGCATCGGCCACAATCTTTTCAACCCCGCCATGGCAGGCAGGGCGCTGCTGATGGCGGCTTTTCCCCAGGTGCTGGGGGATTATGCCGCCCTGGACGCCACCACCGGGGCCACGCCTTTGGCCGCCCTTCGCCAGAACGATTTCGCCTCCATGTTTCTCGGAGTGGAAAACGGCAGCGCGGGAGAAATCTCCGCATTGCTGCTCCTGTTGGGTGGGGCCTATCTCTATCTGCGGGGGATCATCCGTCTGCGGGTGCCGCTGACCTATCTGGGGATGTTCGCCGGCGTGGTGTGGCTGCTGGGAGGGGAGGGCTTATTCACCGGCCCGGTAACCGCTCATCTGCTTTCCGGCGGCGTGATGATGGGGGCGTTTTTCATCGTGACGGATTTCGCCACCAAGCCCACCACCACGGCGGGGGAGATCCTTTACGCGGCGGGGGCGGGATTGCTGACCGCGCTGCTTCGACTGTACGGGCCCTATCCCGAGGGGGTGTGCTTCGCGGTGCTGCTGATGAATCTGGCCGCCCCGCTGCTGGAATATCTCACCCGCCCGGTGGTGTATGGAATAAAGGGTAAAGGAGAAGCTGCATGAAAACGGCTGTTAAACCTATTTTATATCTGCTGGCCGCGGCCGTGATTTCCGTGGGACTGCTGTTCGGCGCGGAGGCGGTCACCGCCTCCTTGCTGGAAGGGCAAAAAAACGCCGCCGCCCGGGAGGCTTTTGGAGAGCTGCTGGCGGCGGACGACTATGAACCGCTGGACACCGGCGCTTATGGAGAAATCGCCGCCGCCTACCGGGCGGTGGATGCGGAGGGGCGGCTGCTGGGCTATGGGGTTACCGCCGCGGTCAAGGGCTATGGCGGAGAGTTGCAAGTCCATGTGGCGCTCAACGCCGTCGGCGACCGTTTTGTCGGTATCCGGATCGGGGAGAACCATGAGACGGAAAATCTGGGCGCCCGGGTGGCGGAGCCGGCCTTCACCGACCAATTCCGGTCCCTGCCGGCTCCCGCTTATCTGGACGGGTATACCGGCCTGGAGCGGACAGCGGAGTCCGGACGATCGGTGGAGGCCGTCACCGGGGCGACCGTTTCCTCCAAGGCGGTGGTCCGGGCGGCCAACGCCGCCTATGCCTTTATCCGGGATACCCAGGGGGTGGGGACGTGAGGATACAAAGGGAATCGGGCGGAATGACCGCTGCCCTGGCCTGGCTTTTTCTGATTTCGGCAGCGGCGGCGGCCACCCTGCCCGCGGCGCTGCTGACCATCGCGGCGGTTTGCCTGACCTTGGCCGTCACCTGGCTGCTGGCCCTTTTTCTGCGCCCGCTGGGAGGAAGCTGGTCCACCGCCTTGTGCCTTGCGGTGGACGGCGGCATCGCCTGGGGATTGTGGGAGCTGCTTTCCCTGCGGGAGTCCTGGTCGATCTGGCGGGGCCCCCAATGGCTGTTTGCCGCCGCTCTGCTCCTCTGCGCCCCCGCCGCGACGGCGTTGGCGGCGGATAAGCGGGAGGGAACGCCGCCTCCCTCCCTTTTAAAACTGGGGGGAGTGGTGCTGCTCATCGGTCTGATCCGGGAGGTGTTGGGCGCGGGAACGCTGTTCGGCATACGCCTGCTGCCCGCCTTTTCGGACAGTTTTTTATACGGCGCGGCGGGAATCCTGACGGCGGGGCTTTGTCTGCCTCTGGCGGGCTGGCGGGAGCGGCGGCTCTTCCGCTGTCCGGATCGGGAATGTCTGTCCGCCGGTGCGGCCGGCGGCGTGAGGACCCTCCTGGGAGGGATCCCAGGGGTGTTGCTGCTATGGCTGATCCCCGACGCGCCGCCTCTGGCTGCTTTATTGTTAACATCCGTTTCTGTCGGCGTGTTCGGCGCGCTGCTTGAGGGGGCATATCACCAGGAGAGCGGCCGGCTGGCCATGGGGGACGGTGTTTTGGCGGTGGCGGCGATTATGGCGCTGCAGGCCGCCCGATCAGCGACAGGGTGGTGGCTCTGGAGCTCTCCCTTGTGGACGGGACTCCTGGTCGGCCTGGGCTTGAGTTTGTTCGTCGTGCTGTACAACCGCATAGATAACCTGCACATTCCCGCCGGTATGAGAACGGTGCCGGCGACCCTGGTGGTGGTCGGCGGCATTATGCTGGCCTTTCAGGTGCTCCTGCTAGGAGGCTGAAGCTTAAAACCATCCCCGTCCCGATAGGCAAAAGCTGCCGGGACGGGTGGCGATTTTAAGAGTTTTCAGAAAGTTGGATTTTAACAGATGTTTAAACGGCCGTCTCCGACATTATCGGAGACGGCCGTTGTGATCCACAGAAAAGGCTGATGGGGAAAAGGACGGTCGACTTTACGGGTGTCGGCGTCCCTTTTATCTGCTCCCGATAGGCTTTCTCCGGTATTTCCTGAGAGAGAAAAAAGCAGGGCCGGCGTGTTCAGACGGAATTCAGGTGTCGGAGTTTTCCTCCCGCCGCACCGCCATGCTGCCGATGCCGGTGGAAAGGATAACCTTCCGGATCCAGGGGGTGTAGAGGAAGGGATTTTTGAGCAGCTTGCCCCCAAGCTGCCGCCGCAGGGGAGCGGTGAGAGCGGCGTACCGCCCTGCCGCTCTCTCCAGGCCGGGGACCAGGGCCTCCGCCAGCAGCGCGCCGCTGTCCAGGGCGTAGCTGATCCCCTGAAGGGAGCTGGGGCTGATGAAACCCGCCGCTTCGCCCAGAAGGAATATCCCCTCTCCGCCGGTGCAAAGCTGGCCCGGTCCTGCCGGACGGCAGACGATGCAGCCCTCCCGCCGCACCCGTCGTCCGAAATGGACGCCGCGCTTTTCCAGCCGTTCCTTGAGCAGCTCGAACCGCCGGGCGGCCTCCTGCTGAGGAAAGGCGGCGCCCAGCACCAGCCGTCGATTCTTGGAGATCAGCCAACCGTAGCAATCGGTCAGCTCCCTGTCGAAAATGGCGCCGTAAAAGGGGGATTGGCCGTCCTCCTCATACCATTCCTGCACCGCCACATACCGTCGGATGGCGCAGTCGGGAAAAAAGCGGCGGCGGACCAGAGAGTTGCCTCCGTCCGCGCCCACCACAGCCCGGGCGTGCAGCACACCATCCTCCCCGCCCCGGCGGTAGGCGATGGAGAAGCCCTCTCCTTCCCGGTGGATATCCCGACACACCGCCCTGTCCAGCATCCGGACGGAGGAGGGGAGCAGAGAGGCCAGCCAGCGGTCGAACCGCTCCCGGTTCATGTTGACGTAGGGACGCTGATAATACCGTTCTGTCTCCATCTTGAGATCCATGGTGCGTACGGCGAATATCTGCGGGTCCACCAGCACGTCCAGAGGCAGATTCAGGCCCAGGGCGGCCAGGGAATGCTGGGCGTCGGGGGAGAGCAAGCCCCCGCAGCATTTTCCCACCCCCGCCGGCGGGGAAGAAAGCCCTCGTCGGTCCAGTACCGTCACCCGGTATCGTCCACCCGCCAGCCGGGCGAAGCTGGTCCCGGCCGGCCCGCCGCCGATAACGGCAATATCGGTGGTATCCATACAAAAGCCTCTCTTTCTAATTTTTAACAGCCGTTATAATATCTCGCCGGATAGCTTGATCCACCCGGTGGGAGAAGCGGTCATAGGGGCCGCCGGCTTTGACCTCGAAGCCCTGATCCGCCAGAAGCGCGGCCATCTCCGCCCGGGGAAACACCAGGGTGTTCCACGCCAGCACCAGCGCGGCGCCGGGCTTGAGGACTTTGCGCCAGGCAGGAAGGCAGGCGGTCAGCAGCTCTCTGGGATTCCTGGTGAGGGAGGATTGGTTTTCCCGGGTGACGTTGCCGTGCTGCACGCCATAGGGCAGATCCCCCACCAGGGCGTGGAAGGTGTTTTTGCGGAAGAAGGCATCCGCGTACCGGGAATTCCCCGCCACCAATCGGAGCTCCCGGGTGTTCCCGCCGGACCAGTCCTCCTTGGAGGGGGCCAGCGCGAAGGTGTGCATCACAGCGGTGAAGGAGCGGTTTTCCCCGCTGATCCGCTCCTTGTGGAAGGTGTGCTTGTATTTTTCCGTTTCCAGAAAGCGTTTGAAATAAGCCGCCGTGTCCCCCACCGCTTTATCGCCGATTTCAATGCCCGCCGCGCTGCAGCCCCAGACCAGCGCCTCAAACAGGGTGGTTCCCCGGCCGGCCACCGGATCCAGCAGCCGGGGAAGGGGTTCGTCCGCATAGGCGCCGCTATTCAGGGCTATGTTGATCATCAGGCGGGTGAAGAGTTCGTTGGTCTTGCCTGTGTATTTGAGAATCCGGCTCACTTCCGGCGGGAGGTAGGCCGTATCGGGCAGCGCGACCGGCAGGAGGCGGGGAGCGTCTTCCCGGCCTTCCTCCACAAACAGGGCGTAAAGAAAGGAGAGGCGGGACAGCCGCGCCAGATCCGCGGGGGACAGGGGCGCTTCGGCGGCGAAGGTGACGTAGGGGATCCCGGCGATGGTTTTGCCGCCGATCTCCCCGCAGGGGGTGGAGAAGCGGCCCAGAGCCACCTCCAGCTCCGCAAGAGACAGGCCGCCCGACTGCTCGAAATACACCCGGTTGTGACCGGGATTCGCCAAAACGGCGTAATGGACCATGGGTCCCTCCTCCTTTTTCGCGTCCGCTTTTTGTCTATCCTACCCTATTTTCCGCCTTTTGGCAAGAAAAAAGCAGCGGCCGAAGCCGCTGCCGGAAAAGTTATTTATTTAGCCCGCTTGAAAGAAAGGGCCGCCGCCAGACAGGCGGAAAGCAGGACGGCGATTCCCGCCGCGCCGGCCGCCGCCGCATCCCCGGTGGAGGGGGTGGGAGCGGGTTTGTCGGTGGAATCGGGGGAGGAGGTATCCTCCTCGCCGCCGGAGGTTTCGGGAACGGTCACGGTGAAGTCCGGGGCCAGCCGGAGGATCAGCGGCAGATCTTCCTCTCCCACTTTGGAGATGGAGAGGCTGTGCGGACCGGCGGTGAGCAGCCGGTCGTCGATTTTGATTTCGCCGTTGTCGTCGGTGGTATAGGTGGCGCTTTCCTCGCCGGCCTTCCATGTCACCGTGGCGCCCTTGACGGGGTTGGTCTGCGTGGAGGGTTCATAGTTATCGTCGTAGGTGGTGTCCTGGGAGGTGAAGCGGATTACGCCGTCGGCGATTTTGGACAGGTCCGCCTCGGGATACTGCATCCCGGCGCCGAAGGGATCGCCGTAGTACAGGACCACGCTGTCCTCCGCTTTCAGGGCGTACTGGTCCATGCCAACGGAGGGTTCCAGATTGTTTACCCGGTACATCCAGCCGTCATAGCCGCCGTAGGTGCCGGCTTCCTCTCCGTTGATGGCGGTGATGTACGCCTTATCCAGACCGGTGAAGGTTAGTCCTCCCTCCGCCTTCTCCACCTCCAGGAGAGCTTCCTGCAGGGTGGGGGTGCCGTCGGAGGGCACGGTCACGGTTTTGTAAAAGACGTTGGCGGTTATGCCCTCGATTCTCAGAGAGAAGGTGATGGTTTCCCCCTCCGCCGAGGCGGGGAGAAGAAAGAGGGCGGAGGACAGCAGAAGAGCCGCCCACAGGGAGAGCAGGGAACGAAGCAATTTGGTTTTCATGGTATTCCTTCCTTTTTTCACGGCAGCGCCGCAGTATTACCGAAGGGGGCAGAAAGAAAAAGGCCCTTTCGTCCCGGGTACGGGAGCAAAAAGGCCGGCTGTACGGTTCCACGAATCGATATAGGCGGAACCCTCGGCTTCACTTTCCGTTAACCCAAAAGTGTTCCGGCGCTGGCGGCGCCGGCAGCCCGTCTGCCGTGGGTAACCCGACTTGAGGGGAGGCATGGCTGCGCCCCCAGTTACGGTAATGGCTGTTGCGACGGATTTGCACCGTTCTTCCCCCACAGGCAAACGAATCATTCGGTTTATCTCATTCTACTGCGTGGGGAAAAGCTTGTCAAGGGGAGGGGGCTGGAATCTTCGCGCCAAATAAGGGAGGCCGACCCTTTGAGAGGACGGCCTCCGGCTTGCCGAAGATGCCCGGCAGACCGCGGGTTTGCCAGAATGGCGGAGCGGTCCCCTGATAGGCTTCCCAGCCAAGCGGAGGCACGGCGTTCCCTCACGCAAAAACGCCCCGGTCCGCAGATAAAGCAGACCGGGGCGCATTTTCAAAAATGGCCTGTTTACGACTGGTTGCCCGAGGGAGGATCCGCCGACTGGGGCGGCTGTTGAGGCGGCTGGGGTGGCTTACGCCGCTTTTTCCGCTGCTCCAGCGCCAGCAGGACAGCCAGCAGAATCAACGCGGCCAGCCCGATACCGCCCAGCACAAAGGGGACGGGAGAAAGCGGATCCCCCGCGGGAAGCGGGAGCAGGGGGAAGGAAAAACGCATGGCCGTTGTCCTCCTTTCCGGCTGGAGCCGGCACAAAATAGCGGTTTACCGCGCCCACTATACCGCCTGAAAGGGGAAAACCGGGCGCATCCGCAGCCGATTATTCCGCGTCGGGAGTTTCCTCCGCCCGGACGGTTTCCTCCGCCGCATCCGCGGGTTCCTCTTCCACGCAGCCGCACGCATCGTCGCAGCCGCAGCAGCAGTCGTCGTCAAACCCGCACTCGATGGGGTCGTTATACTGGCTCAGGGCCCGTTTTTTCGCCCGGGCGCGCATCAGCAGCACGGCCAGGGTGGTGGCCGCCGCCACAACCGCCGCGAGAACCACGACAAAGCACAGTTTGCTATTTTTACTATTTTTCATTTTTATCCCTCCGATTGTTATCTTGCATTAGTCTTTCCAGGAGTTACCTTCATCATACAGCGGCGGGAGGGATAAGTCAAGAAAAGCGTCGGAATGTTACAGATTATTTACCTTTATCTGGCCGCGGACCAGCACCAGACGGACGCGTAGCTCCTCGTCCAGGGCGACCAGGTCGGCCAGCTTGCCCGGCTCGATGGAACCGGTGATGCCGTCCGCCCGGATAGCCCGGGCGGGATTGATGGTCACCGCTTTCACCGCCTGCCGCATGGGGAT
Source organism: uncultured Eubacteriales bacterium (assembly GCA_934615635.1). Lineage (GTDB taxonomy): Bacteria > Bacillota > Clostridia > Oscillospirales > Acutalibacteraceae > CAKTXU01. The sequence goes on from CAKTTT010000011.1 coordinate 22,107, forward strand.
CCCCCAGCCCAGCAGATTGCGGAATTCCTCCAGCAGATTGGTGGTGGAGGCGGCGATGGTGCCGTCCTCCAGCAGCGCCCGGCCCTTTTTGACCCACACCTTCTGTCCTCCCAGGGTATATTCCCCGTCGGCGTGACCGGCGGCGCGCATGGAATCGCTCACCACCACCGGCAGCTCCTCCCCCAGCAGGGCGAAGGCCAGGCGCAGGACTGCGGGGTGGATGTGGAAGCCGTCGCAGATCAGCTCCGCCCGCACCCCCAGCTCCCGGGCTTTGTCGAAAACCGCTCCCACCGCGCCGGGCGCGCGATGGTTCAGGCCGTTCATGGCGTTGAAGAGATGGGTGGCGTGGCGCGCCCCCCACATAAAGGCTTCGCAGACGGTGTCGTAATCCGCGTTGGTGTGGGCGACGGAAACCGGGCAGATCGGCTGGATTTCCCGAATGAAATCCATGGCGCCGGCCTCCTCCGGCGCGATATCCACCAGCTTTATGCAGCCGCCCGCCGCGCTGTACAACTGCCGGAATTCCTCGATATCCGGCGGGCGGACGAAGGCGCCGTTCTGGGCCCCCTTTTTCGCCAGCGAGATGTAGGGTCCCTCCATGTTGATGCCGTGGGCGTAAGCGCCGGGCAGATTGTCCCGGCAGAGCCGCACATTGGTGAATACCTGCTCCAATTGTTCATAGGGCAGGGTCATGGAGGTGGGGCAGAAGGAGGTGACGCCCCGCTGCGCCAGGCAGGCGGAGATAGCCTCCAGCGCCTCGGGGGTCCCATCGCAGGCATCCGCGCCCGCGCAGCCGTGGATATGGATATCGATAAAGCCGGGCAGCAGGGTCATGCCGCTGAGATCCAGCGCCTCGCTCCCCTCTCCGCTTTTCCCCGGGGTCTCCAGCGAGCGGATCAGCGTCCCCTCCACCGCCACGTTCGCCCGGACGGGCAGAAATTCGCCGTCGTATACGACGGCGTTTTTTAGCAACATGTGGTCAGCCTCCTTTGATGGACAAGCCTTTACAGGACTATTATACAAGACGGGGACGGAAAAACAAGGAGAAAACGGTCGGCGCATTTACACTTTCGGTCCTGTCGGGCATCGGTTGCACAAGGCCGCCTTTTTGTGGTATACTGTCGTGTATATTCGAGGAAGGGAAGAAAGGAGCCGGTTTATGAAACAGGATATGCTGGTTATTTTGGATCTGGGCAGCACGGAAAATACCGCCGTGGCCCGTGCGGTGCGCGCCCTGGGCGTTTACAGCGAGATTTATCCCCACGATATCACCAGGGAGGAGCTGCTGGCCCTGCCGGGGGTGAAGGGCGTGATCCTCAACGGCGGCCCCAACCGCCGGGTGGACGGTCGGAACGTGGAGGTGCGGCCGGAGCTGTACGACTGCGGCCTGCCAATGCTGGCCGTGGCCTGCCCCGACGCCGCCTGCCCCAAGCGGGAGAGCTGGCCGGAGGGGGAGGAAGCGATGCAGGAGGCGCTGCGCCCCTTCGTTTTCGAAACCTGCGGCGCTCAGGCCAATTGGAACATGAAGAATTTCATCGCCGATCAGGTGGAGCTGGTGCGCCGCCAGGTGGGGGATAAAAAGGTGCTGTTGGCCCTCAGCGGCGGGGTGGACAGCTCGGTGGTGGCGGCGCTGCTGCTCAAGGCCATCGGGAATCAGCTCACCTGCGTACACGTCAACCACGGCTTGCTGCGCAAGGGGGAGCCGGAGCAGGTGGTGGAGGTGTTCCAGCGCCGGCTGAAGGCGAACCTGGTGTATGTGGACGCCAGCGAGCGGTTCCTGGGCAAACTGGCCGGGGTGGCGGATCCCGAGCAGAAGCGGAAGATCATCGGCGCGGAGTTTATCCGGGTGTTCGAGGAGGAGGCCCGCAAGCTGGAGGGGATCGATTTCCTGGCCCAGGGCACCATTTATCCAGATATCGTGGAAAGCGGCACCAAAACCGCCAAGGTGGTGAAGTCCCATCACAATGTGGGCGGGTTGCCGGAGGATCTGGCCTTCCAACTGGTGGAGCCGCTGCGGCAGCTCTTTAAGGACGAGGTGCGGGCCTGCGGCGTGGAGCTGGGGCTGCCGGATGAAATGGTTTACCGTCAGCCCTTCCCCGGCCCCGGCCTGGGCGTGCGCTGCCTGGGCGCCATCACCCGGGAACGGCTGGAGGCGGTGCGGGAATCGGACGCCATCCTCCGGGAGGAATTCCGGAAAGCGGGGCTGGACAAGACGGTGTGGCAGTATTTCACCATTGTGCCGGATTTCCGCTCGGTGGGGGTGCGGGACAATGCCCGCAGCTTTGAATATCCTGTGATCCTGCGGGCGGTGAACACGGTGGACGCCATGACCGCGGCTATCGAGCCTCTGCCCTGGCCGGTGCTGCAAAGGATAACCGACCGGATTCTGGCCGAGGTGAAGGGTGTCAACCGGGTGTGCTACGACCTGTCTCCCAAGCCGCCGGCCACGATAGAGTGGGAGTGAGGAAACGGGGGGCGTTTCCTCGGGAAGAAGGGCTGTCGGAGCAAGGCTCCTCCCGCCGCTGAAGCGGTATCGCCCTTCTTCCGGATATATTGGAGACTTCTAAAAGAGAGAGGGGAAACGGACCGTTTCCCCTCTCTCTTCTGGTTTTCACCGGGATGCCCCGGCGGCGGAAGGCTGCGGAGGATCATTTGCCGGGGGATTTCGGCCGCGAATAGGGAACAAATTGTAATATGATTCGACATTATAC
>CAKTTT010000012.1 GCA_934615635.1 uncultured Eubacteriales bacterium
AGCCAGGATTTCCTCCAGGGACAGCACCTTGCCGATAACCATGTTGGTGCGGATATCCACACCCAGCTCCCGCAAACCGTCGATCTCCCTCTGCACAATCTCCTTGGGCAGCCGGAATTCCGGAATACCATACATCAGCACGCCGCCGGCGGTGTGGAATGCCTCAAAAACCGTCACCTCATAGCCGCGCTTGGCCAGATCCCCCGCGCAGGTCAGGCCGGCTGGGCCGGAGCCCACCACCGCCACCCGGCGGCCGTTGGAAGCCGGCCTTTTCACCTCGGCCGCCTCCCTCTGCATATGCCGGTCGGCGACGAACCGCTCCAGACGCCCGATGGCCACCGGCTCCCCCTTGATCCCGCGGACGCATTTGGCCTCGCACTGGGTTTCCTGGGGGCATACCCGGCCGCAGACGGCGGGTAAAGAGCTGGTCCTGGCAATGGCGTTATAAGCTTCCTCGTAATCCTGCTCCACAATCCGGGCGATGAAATCCGGGATCGCCACATTCACCGGACAGCCGGACACACAGGGACGATGCTTGCAATTGAGGCAGCGCGCCGCCTCGTTGAGCGCCATCTCCTCCGTGTAGCCCAGCGCAACCTCCTCAAAATTTCCGGCCCGTACCCGCGCTTCCTGTTCGGGCATGGGCGTCTTTTCCATTCGCTTGTTCACAGCCATGGCTCTCTGTACCAACCTTTCCGGATAATCAGGCTTCACCCGTGAAGAGCAGCCGACAGGTATGCTCCTGCTCACGATACTGGGTCAAACGCTTCATCGCCTCGTCCCAGTCGATCTCATGGGCGTCGAATTCCGGCCCGTCCACGCAGGCGAACCGGGTTTCCCCGCCCACCGTCAGCCGGCAGCCGCCGCACATACCGGTGCCGTCGATCATGATGGGGTTCATGCTTACCACGGTTTTGATGCCGTAGCCCTTCGTCAGCTCGGCCACCGCCCGCATCATGGGCAGCGGACCGATGGCCATTACCAGATCATAGGCTTCCCCCGCATCCAGCAGCTCCTTGAGCTTGACGGTGACGAATCCTTTGTTGCCGTTGGAGCCGTCGTCGGTCATCACGAACAGCCGGTCGCTGACGGCGGCGAACTCCTCCTCCAGCATAACGATATCCTTGTTGCGGAAGCCGGCGATCATATCCACCCGGGCGCCCGCCTCATGGAATGCCTTGGCCTCCGGATAAGCGATGGCGCAGCCCACGCCGCCGCCCACCACCGCCACCCGGCGGTGGCCCTCCAGCTCGGTGGCCCGGCCCAGCGGCCCCACGAAATCCAGGATGGCATCTCCTTCCTCCAGGGTATCCAGCAGCAGCGTGGTCTTTCCCACCTTCTGAAACATAATGGTGACGGTCCCCTTATTCTCGTCGTGGTCGGCGATGGTGAGAGGGATCCGCTCCCCCTCCTCATTGACCCGCAGGATGATAAACTGCCCCGCCCGGGCCTTGCGGGCTATGTAAGGCGCCTCCACCTCCATCAGGGTGACAAAGGCGTTGAGCGCCCGTTTCTTAACAATCCTATACAAAGCGATTCCTCCTCCAAGGCATACAGATACCTATATAGTGTACCATAAAGCGGCCCCTCTGCACAAGATGCATTTTCAAGGAAGTTCCTCCGCCTTCTTATTCAAAGCGGCCTCCTCCCGGCAGCACACAGGAGGGCTATCTCTCCGGCAATCCGCCACGATATTCCGCAAGGATGATCTGCCGCCGATCCCACTAAGAAAGCGGGCGGACACAAACGTCCGCCCGCTTTCCTGTTCAACCTCCAACCGCCGGATTACGCCTGGGCGTTGTACCGCCGTCCGAAACGGCGGGCCGCCGCCACCAGCAGCCGCTCCAGCGCCATGCTGAGGATCACCGCGACCGCCGTCCAGGCGAAGACCTCCGGCGTTTCCAGATAGGTCTTGGCATCCTGGAGCTGCCGCCCGATAGACGCGGCGGGACGGCAGATCACCTCCGCCGCGATGCCGGATTTCCAAGCGAAGCCCAGTCCGGTGGTGCAGGCGGTGAGAAAGTAGGGCATAACCGAAGGAATCCGCACCCGCAGCAGCGTTTTCCACCAGCTCATCCGGAACACCGCCGCCATCTCCAGCAGCCGCTCATCCGTCTCCCGTATGCCTCTCTCCACATTGGCCCAGACGACCGGCACCACCATCAAAAAGGCGATGAAAGCGGGGAGCCGGTCGGTGCGGATCCATACCAGCGCCAGAATGATAAAGGATGCGACCGGGGCCGCCCGGATCACCCGCAGCAGGGGGGACAGCAGCGCCCGCGGCAGAGGGAAGCGCACCGTGAGCACCGCCACGGCGCAGCCCACGATCACCGCCGCCAGGAAACCTGCCGCCACCCGCAGCAGGGAGAAGCCCGCCGCTTTCCAGAAGAGGGCGGATCCCAGCAGCCTCCACAGGGTTCCGGCCACCTTCAGCGGCGCGGGAACCAGCAGCTCCTGTCCCACCGCCATGCTGACCGCCTGCCAGACGGCGATCCAGAAAACCGCCGCCAAAAGGCCAAGAAGCACCCGCTTCCCCTTCGCGTCAGGCGCCGTAGTAAAACGCTTCATCCGGAACAGCCCCTCCGACAGATTTGGGGTTGGCCGCATACAGCACGTCGAAATAGCCCGAGATCTGGGCTTTCATCTCCGCGCCGTCGATATACACCAGGTTGCAGCGGGGAATCGCCTGCTTGGCCACCGCCGCCTTGGGAATAATGCCGTAGCTCTCGCACAGCGCCGCCGTGTTCTCCAGCTCGGCGGCGGCCTTCTCCACCGAAGCCTTGTATTCCGCCAGAAAGGTCTCCACCGCTTCCGGATGCTCCGCGGCAAAGGCGGAGCGCACCACCACGCAGCCCATCATCAGCTTGCTGGCGCCGCCGGAAGCCTTATCCCATTCCTCGGTAACATTCAGCGCCACCCGCAGCTCCGGCTTTTGGGCAAGGATCGTGGTGACGGTGGGTTCGGGCACCATGGCGACCTGAGCGGTGCCGTTGGCCAGCAGCGCCGCCAACTCCTCGTTCTGGCTCACATATTCGATCTTCACATCCGTTTCCGGGTCGATGCCGTTCTTTTCCAGCACATATTTCAGCACATACTCCGGATTGGCTCCCTGGCCGGTGGTGTAGATGGTTTTGCCCCTGAGATCCGCCGCCGACTGGATGGAATCGCCGTTTTCCATGATATAAAGCACGCCCAGGGTATTGACCGCCAGCATTTTGAGCAGTTTACCCTCGGTTTTGCCGTAGAGGGTGGCGGCCATGTTGGTGGGCAGGGCGGCGATATCCGCCTCCCCGCTGGAGAGCTTGCCGCTGATTTCGTCAGGGGCGGAGACGATCTGGAAGCTGTAGTCGTTGCCGACGCTTCCTTCCTCGTCCGCTTTCATCAGGTTCACCATGCCCACGCCGGTGGGACCCTTGATGGCGAAGACGTTCACCTTGGTCTTTTCCGCCGAGGAGGCGGGGGCGGAGGACCCGGTTCCAGGGGCGGACGATCCGGCGGAGGAGGACTCCCCTCCCTGGGACGAACAGCCCGCCAGCATCAGCAGCGCCATCAACAGCGCCGCGACGGAAGAAATTGCTTTTTTCATATTGATCGGCTCCTTTTCCGGCGGCGCGGTGCGCCGCCCAATCTTATATCCAATCGGCTTTCAGCCGCTGCATATCCACGACGACCAGCCGCTTCCCTTCCCGGCGGACGATTTCCCGGGACAAAAGGGCATCCAGACTCCGATAAAGGCTGGACCGTCCCATATGAAGCATCTGCGCCAGCTCCTTCATGCTGCCGGGCAGCTCCACTTCCCCCTGGGGATTCGCGTGCTCCGCCAGATACCGGCGCAGCCTGTCGTCCGACTGACCATCCGTTAGGGCAGCGATTTTGTGGTTAAGGAAGCGGATCCGCCCGGAAAGAAAGCGGATATAGTTTTCCGCCACCCGGAAATCTTCCCGCATAAGCCGTGTGAGCGCCTCCTGCGACACGAACAGCACCCTGCTGTCCACCGCCGCCAGGACTTCAGTCACGTACTCCTCGCATTCCCCGAAAAGAGCCGCCACCCCGCACACCTGACCCGGCAGCAGCCGGTTCATCACCACCCGGCCCCCATGTCCGCCCGGCTGAACCACCTGCAGCTCGCCAGACAGAACAATCCCCATAGCCCGGCGAAAACGCAGTGGCGCATATACCCGGCTTCCCTTGGCGAAGGTCTCCGGTTCCGGCAGGGCTTCGCACAGCACCTGGATTTCCTCCGTCTGCAATCCCTGAAAGAGGAACACCCGGGCCAACAGCTCCCAGGACGGCTTATTCATCCTTAGCCCTCCAAATCTGTCCCATTTGGGACAATTTTAGTATATCATTTTTTTAACAAATTGCAAGCGGCGAGAGAGTTTTCCCGAAAAATAATCGCTTTCCTCTTTTTTAACCAAAAATATTCACAAATCGCCGTGTACTTTTCTTCAAAAATGTTGTATACTCTCTATAGAGAGGCGAAAGATACCGCCTCCAAGGGAAATAAAACCGAAAGGTGTGGGAGCGCATGAACAAAAATACCATTATCACCATCGGACGTCAGTATGGCAGCGGCGGCAGGGAAATCGGCCAAATGCTGGCGGAAAGGCTGGATGTTCCCTTTTATGACAAGGAGCTGCTCACCATGTCCGCCAAGGCCAGCGGCATGAGCGAGGAGGTCTTCGAAAATTACGACGAAAAACCCACCAACAGCCTTTTATACTCCCTCTCCATGGGTACCTACGCCATGGGTAACACCAGTTCGGCCTATATCAATCTGCCGATTCACCACAAGGTTTTTCTAGCCCAGTTCGACACCATCAAATCCATAGGGGAAAAGAAGGAAGGCGGTGTCATCGTCGGCCGATGCGCCGACTATGCCCTCGCCAACTACCCCCATCTGGTGAACGTGTTCATCCACGCGGACATCAAAAAACGGATCAAGAGGATTATGGAGCGCCATTCCCTCTCCTCCAAGGAAGCGGAGGACCTCATCCTCCGCACCGATAAAAAGCGGGCCAATTACTATAATTTTTACTCCAACAAAAAATGGAGCGCGGCGGACAGCTATCATCTTTCGGTGGACAGCGGCGCCGTCGGGATTGAAAGAACCGTAGAGCTGATTATCGCTTTCGCCAATATGAAGGAAGCGGAATGAACGCCGTAGCGGCGCAAGGAGCCGGGATGATGTCCCGGCTCCTTGCTGTGTGACGGGATACGCCGCTCTCCTTCCGGCAGCCGGCCGATGCTGCCGAAACCTCATGCGCTCCCGAAGCGCCTAACGGCGCACCGGTCGCGGCTATCACGTGCAATAATGCTCCATGTTGACAATTTTCCCGAAACACTATCCCAACGCTCCTGACGCCGGCAATCTGCTTCAGGGGCGGCGCAATGGAAAATACAGAGAAATCCGCTTTTTCTTTTTTACTCATTATGCTGTGCGGAAGATGAAAGATTTTCCGATGATCTTCGTCTTAATAGGATAGAAGGGGGCGTGGCTGTGAACGACACTTCCATCATCGCATTGTTCCAGCGGCGCTCGGAGGCGGCGCTCAGTGAGCTTATACGGCAATACGGCCGTTTGCTGCGGCAACTGGCGCGGAATATCCTGCCCACCGAGGAGGACGCGGAGGAATGCGTCAACGATGCGGTGCTGGACGTCTGGAATTCCATACCGCCTCAGCAGCCCCGTTCCCTGTCCGCCTATGCCTGCTCCCTGGTGCGCAACCGGGCGCTGGATCGCCGCCGTTATCTCACCGCAGAAAAACGGGGCGGGGCTGCTGAGGCGGAGGCCGAGCTGGACGCTCTTTCCGGCGGCGACGCTATCGGCGACTATCTGGACGCCCGGGAGGTGCGGCAGATTCTCCAGGAATTTCTGTCCTCCCTCACGCCGGAAAACCGGATTCTTTTTGTCAAGCGGTACTATTTCTGCAAAAGCGTGACCGCCATCGCCAATGAGCTGTCCATGAGTGAAAATGCCGTCAGCGTCCGCCTTTTCCGGCTGCGAGCCAAACTGGGACGGCTACTGGAAGAAAGAGAGGTATCTCTATGAAAAAGCTCCGTCAAGGGGATGTATTCCGCGCTATGAGCGATATCGATGCTGCCTATATCGACGAAGCCGCCCGTCCGGTTTCACCCAAGCGGATCCACCCGGTGCGTTGGGCGGTGCTGGCCGCCTGCCTCTCGCTGGCGGTGGGCGCTTCCGTCCTGCTGCCCCTGCTGATGCAGGAGCAGCCCGCGATATCCGCCTCCGACCCCGGCTCCTCACCCGCCGGCGGGGAGCCCGTCGCGCCGCCGCTGTCCGGGGAGATTCCCTCCTGGTACCTCCCCGGCGACCTTTCCGCCCGTACTCTCACCTACGCGGCGGACCAGATCCGTCTGCCCTCCTCCCAAAGCCAGCCTTCCCCCTCTCCCCTTCCCCAGCCCTCCGGTTTTCATCCCGCCGCTTCCCTGCGCAAGCAGGCAGACAACAAGGAGGTGGCCCTGCCCTCCGACGCCCGGGTCATCGACTGCTACAACGCATCCCTCTTGCAGCTGGATCCCCAAACCGTAGCGGGCCACGAAGACTGCAGCGGCCTGTTTTTCGATACCGAGGCCGGCAAGCTGGTCTGTCTCTCCGAAACCCTGCGAAAAAAGCTGCCGAATCTCCTTCCCGAGGACGCCTCCCTTTTTGTTACGGCTTACAGCGGCGAAACCAATCGCTGCCTCTTCTCTCTCCAGAGCGACGGCGGCCGTTCGCGTGGGGATTATATATATGATTTCGCCTCCGATACGCTGATCGAGCTGCCGGCCATTGTGGGCGAAACGGATACCGTCGCCGCGCTGATCCCCCTTTATACCCCGGATCTGCGGTTCGTGGCGGCGGTGGATGCCACGGACGACAACGCTCCCGTTTCCCTCCATCTGGTGCGGGTGGAAGAAAACGCCGCCCGGACGGAGCATATCGCCGACTATGCGGACGAATATGTAGAACCCTATAAGCGTCTGCTTTTCTCTCCCGACAGCCGGTACATGGCTTATGCCGTCCCCACCAAGGACACCTATTCCCTGGTGGGCACCGTGGCGGGAAGCTGGACCATGCGGGATCTTTCCTCCGGTGCCGAATGGCAGGGAACCGGAAAGATTCTGCGCTTTACCGCAGACGGCGGGGCGGTGATTGTCCGCACCGAAAGCGCCGTCCGGGTGCTGAACCTCTCCAACGGCGAGGATATCACAGACAGCGCCGCCCTTCAGGAGTGGGAAAAGCTGGAGGTCACCGCTGTGGATCTGGGCAACCGCTTCACCGGCAGCCGTTACCGCATCACCGTGGCTCCGCTGTTTGGCGGCGAGGGTCGGATCGTGGCGGAGGACGTGGGCGCCTATTATCAAAGCGGCGATTACCTTTACACCTATTCCCACGGCGATGCGGCGGCCCGCTGCCTCTCCCTTACCTCCGGCGAAGCCTTCCAGGTGCCGGTGGATGCCGCTTACCTGGAGCAAACCACTAACCTGCCCGAAACGCTGCTGGTTCACCATCAGCTTTACCTGAGCAAGGACAGCACCCGCCTGCTGCTGCGCTACTCCACCTCGGTGAAGAGCCCCGACGCGGAGCTGGCCTGGTATGCGGAGACTTACAATCTGCCAAATCTGGGACGGCTGTTCGACACCTACGGCAGTTTGGCGGAGATGGAGTCCTACTTCCGTCAGGGAATGAATCCCCCGGAATTCGACGGTTCATTTGCCGGCTCTGTCTATGTGTCTGTCCCGACCTACTATTATTATCAGGGCGACGGCTACGCCTTCGTGGTTCACCACACGGAAAATCCGAAGGAAACGCTGCTGTTTGTGGACGATTACCGGGACAACACCTTCACCATTTACACATCCTACGCTTATCCGAGCAGCTACTGGCCCATACCGGCGGAGCAGAATCCCAGCAAATATTTGCGCAAACCGCTTCCGGCGGATGTGCAGCGGGCGGACAGCGTGGCTCTGTACGCCTCCCTGCCCACCTACGGGGATCCGGTGGATCTGGCGGACTATTACACCAACGGCGTATTCGACAGCGCCAAAATGAAGATGCGGGAGCTGGATTTTGACCGCATCCGCTTGCTGGCTCCCTCCTGGAATATTGTGGATTACACGCAGGTCAGGGAGGACGGCAGCGTTTGGGGCTATATCCTGCCCGATATCTCCCCGGTGGAGGAGCTGCTGCAAATCGCCCAATCCAAGCCCACCATCGGCTGGGTCACCCTCCAGGCGGAGCGGGAAAGCAAGGGTGCCACCCGGCAATATCAGATTATCCTGGGGGATGCCCTAGATTTCAGTGTGAGCCGTCTGGCAGACGGCCGGGGCATGGTGCTGTTTAACGACTGTTATCGCGCCCTGGACGACGACGAATACCAGCGGATGCAGGAAATCTGCCGCGCCTTATATGACGACGCGGTCTCCAAAGACGGAATGGAGGGCTGAAGAGCTCCCGCGGGCTGTTACCATGATTTTCCGGCCTCCCGCAATCGCCGCCGGATTTTTTATAAGGAAAAGCAGGTCTGCCGCCAATTGGCGGCAGACCTGCTTTTCTTATTGTCATGGAAACCACCGGCATAGCCGGTGGAGGTCTCCCGTCAGCTTCCGCTTCAAGCGTGGGCGAAGCGAGTCATAACATAGCAGAAAAAGTAACGGTAGATGCGGTGTGCCTGTTTATGGGCGGTAGGGCACGTGATGCAAGGGAAATACCGTTCCGTGCGTGTCTTGCGTCGCCTGCCGGTATCAGGCCCTTTTAGCGCCTGCTCACGCCTCCCGATTCGCTGCTGGTTGTGACTGCTGTAACTCCTCCGGCCGCAGGAAATGCCAAGGCAGTGAGCGAAACAAGCCGCTAACAGCAGCCCTCCGGCAATAGAAAGGCGGCCGCCAAAACGGGAATCCGTTCTGTCACAAACAGCGGGACGAGGAAGGTGAGGAGCGCATGGATCCAATGTCGAGCATTTGAGAGGGGAGGGCGATTACTGGGTCGCTAGCCATAGGGCCGCGCCATTCCCGCTTATTTTTGTCCGTAGTAAGCGCCGGGGCCATGCTTGCGCAGAAAATGCCTGTCCAGCAGCGCCTGGGACATCGGGGCGGCGTCCGGTCGCAGCAGCTCGGTGTGCAGCGCCATCATCGCCACCTCCTCCAGCACCACCGCGTTATGGACCGCCTCTTCCGCATCCTTCCCCCAGGCGAAGGGGCCGTGATTTTTTACCAGGACCGCCGGCAGGGCCGCCGGGTCCAGCTCCCGGAAACGCTCCGCCACCACGCGGCCGGTTTCCTCCTCATAGGCGCCGCCGATTTCCGCCGCCGTCATCTCCCGTGTACAAGGGATCTCTCCATAAAAATCATCCCCGTGGGTGGTACCGTAAGCGGGGATTCCCCGGCCGGCCTGGGCCCAGCAGGTAGCCCAGCGGGAATGGGTGTGGACAATCCCTCCCGCCGCCGCGAAGGCGCGGTAGAGAACCAGGTGGGTGGGCAGGTCCGAGGAGGGACGCAGTTCCCCCTCCATCACCCGCCCCTCCAGATCGGTCACCACCATGCAGTCCGGCGTCAGCGCGGCGTAATCCACACCGCTGGGTTTGATGACCACCAGCCCGGCCTCCCGGTCAATGGCGGAGACGTTTCCCCAGGTAAAGGTGACCAGACCATATTCCGGCAGCAGCCGGTTGGCCCGGCAGACCCTTTCCTTCAATTCCTCCAGCATGTCCCTTCTCCTCCTCAGCGTCTATATAGGCCGTCGTTCCACCGCAGCTCCCGCCGCAGGGCGCCCACGTCCGTATCCGCGCCGATATGGACATATTCCACCTCCAGCAACTCCGCCAGATCCTCCAGTTCCTCCGCCGTGAGCGCATAGCTGAGCACCGAATGATGGGCACCTCCCGCGGTCATCCAAGCCTCCGCCGCGGTTTCCAAAGAGGGCCGCGGCTTCCATAGCACCCCCGCCACCGGCAGGCGGGGCATATCCCGTTCCTGCTCCACGCAGTCGACATCATTGACGATCATCCGGAACCGGTCTCCCATATCCACAAGCGTGGCCAGCACCGCCGGGCCGGCTTTGGCCCGGAACACCAGCCGGGCCGGCGCCTCCCGGTCCCCGATGCCCAGCTTCTCCACCCGGATGCGGGGACGCTCGCAGGCCAGGGAGGGGCATACCTCCAGCATATGCGCGCCCAGCTCCAGGGGGTTGGCCGGGTCAAAATGGTAGGTATAATCCTCCATGAAAGCGGTGCCGCCCGACCGGTCGGCGGTCATCCGCTTCATGATCCGGCAGAGGGCCGCCGTTTTCCAGTCGCCCTCCCCCGCGAAACCGTATCCCTGCCGCATCAGGTCTTGTACCGCCAGACCGGGGAGCTGGCGCAGCCCCTGCAGATCCTGGAAATTGGTGTGGAAGGCGCCGAAGCCGCCCCACTCCAAGAAGCGGCGCAGGGCGACCTCCTCCCTGGCCTGGTACCGCACCGCCTCCAGCCGGTCGGTATCCAGATCATAGTGCGCTGCATAGTCGGCCATCTGCGCGTCGATCTCCGTTTCGGTCACCGCCTCGGTTGCCCGGACGATATCCCCCACGCCATAGTGATCCACCTGCCAGCCGAACACCATCTGGGCCTCCACCTTATCCCCGTCGGTCACCGCCACCTGGCGCATATTGTCGCTGATCCGCAGCACCCGCAGGCGGCGGCTCTCCGCCACGCCCACCGCCGCCCGCATCCAGTTTCCCATCCGCCGGCGGGTCCGCTCCTCCTGCCAGAAGCCGGCCACGGTTTTATGTGGCAGGCGCATCCGCGCCAGTATGTAGGCGAACTCTCGGTCCCCATGAGCGGACTGATGGAGGTTCATATATTCCATGTCGATACTTTCCCAGGGGATGTCCCGGCCGTACTGGGTGTTGAGATGGAGCAGGGGTTTGCGCAGCCTCTGCAGGCCGCCGATCCACATTTTGGCCGGGGAAAAGGTGTGCATCCAGGCGATTACCCCCACGCACTCCTCCACGCTGTCCGCCTCCGCCAGGATGCGGCTGATTTCCTCGGGATTTCGCACCACCGGCTTCCAGACAACCTGGCAGGGGATCAGCGGATCCTCGTTCCACCACTCGACCATCTCCCGGGTGTGGGCGTCCACGGCGCGGAGCACCTCATCGCCGTACAGGTCCTGGCTGCCCGCCACCAGCCATACGGCGTACTTTTTCAGTTCATTCATGCGACCGTCCCCTTCTCGCGGCCTCGGCTTTCAGCGCCTTGAGCCTCTTCATCATCTCGTTTCCACCCCGACCGAAATAATCATGGAGGCGGGTGTATTCCTCATACAGCCGGTCGTATATCGCCGCCCTGCAGGGATCGGGGAGATACCGCTCCTCCTTCAAACTGCCCATGATCCTGGAAGCCTCCGCCACGGTGTCGTAACCCCCGGCGGCACGGCCCGCCGCTACCGCTGCGAAGATGGCAGATCCCAGCGCCGGTCCCTGAAGAGATCCCGCGATATGCACCGGCATATTCAGCACATCCGCATATATCTGCATGGTCAGAGGATCCTTCTGGGAAATCCCGCCGGCCGCATAGAACTCCTCCACCGCCACGCCGCCCTGACGGAAGGTTTCCACAATTTTCCTGGTGCCGTAGGCCGTGGCCTCGATCAGCGCCCGGTAGATCTCCTCCGGCCGGGTTTGCAGGGTCATGCCCGCAAGCAATCCTGTCAGATCCACATCCACCAGCACAGACCGGTTGCCGTTCCACCAATCCAGCGCCACCAGGCCGCTTTCGCCAGGGTAAAGGGCTTCCGCTTTCTCCCGCAGCAGGGCATGGAGATTCATCCCCCGGCTTTTCGCCTCCTCTGTGTAGGCGGAGGGCAGGCAGTTGTCGATAAACCAGGCGAAATGGTCTCCCACGCAGCTTTGCCCCGCTTCATAGCCGAAAAAGCCGGGCAGAATACCATCCTCCACCACGCCGCACATACCGGGGACCATCTTCTCCCTCTCTCCCAGCAGCATATGGCAGGTGGAGGTGCCCATGATGGCCAGCATCTTTCCCGGGCCCTCAATCTTCACGGCCGGGACGCAGACATGGGCGTCCACATTGCCCACGCTGACCGCCGTCCCCTCCACCAGTCCGGTCAAGGCCGCGGCCGCCTTGGAAAGCCCGCCGGCCCGCCGGCCCAGCGGCGTTACCGGGCAGGCGTATTTTTCCCGGATCACATGCCGCAGCTTCGGATGCAGTTCCCCGAAGAACGCCTCGGAGGGATAACCCGCTTCCTTGCTCCAGATGGCCTTGTAGCCCGCGGTGCAGCTATTGCGGCTGGGCTCTCCCGTTAACTGCCAGACGATCCAGTCCGCCGCCTCCACAAAGCTGTCCATGGCATCGTACAGCTCCGGCGCTTCCTCCACAATCTGCAGCAGCTTGGGGAACTCCCACTCCGAGGAGATTTTCCCCCCATAGCGGGCCAGCCATCCCTCCCCCCGGCGGGCGGCCAGAGCATTGAGCCGATTCGCCTGATCCTGGGCCGCATGATGCTTCCACAGCTTGACGTAGGCGTGGGGATTGCCCGCGTATTCCGGCAGGAAGCACAAGGGGGTGCCGTCCGCCTTGACCGGCAGCACCGTACAGGCGGTGAAGTCGGTGCCCACGCCGACGACCTCCTCCGGCTTCGCTCCCGCCTGCCGCAGCAGCGCCGGAATCGTATGCGCCAGCACGTCCAGGTAATCCTGGGGATGCTGCAGCGCCCAGTCCGGTCCCAGCTTGCGGCCGTCCGGCAGGCACTCGTCCATCACGCCGTGGGGATAATCGTACACCGCGGAGGCCCTTTCCTCTCCTGTTTCCACATCCACCAGTACCGCCCGTCCCGATAGGGTGCCGTAATCAATGCCGATGCTGTAACGTCTCATTCCGTTTCCCCTTTCTACCGCTTATTGACAGGTGAGGGTTCCCATGCTATGCTGAAACCGCTCACTGATTTTCAAAAACCTCCAGCATGGCGAGGATGTTCTCCGGCGGCACGTCGGCGGGAACCGCATGGGTGGGCGCGACGATGTAACCGCCCTCTTTTCCCATGACGTCTATCATCCGCCGCGTCTCCTCCTTCACCCTTTCCGGCGTGGCATAAGGCAGTAGCTGCTGGGTGGAAATACCCCCCCAAAAGGCCAGATCCCTGCCGAATTCCCGCTTGACCGCCTCCACATCGTATATCTCCGGCTGGAAGGTTTGGTAGCAGTCCAGTCCGACCTCGATCAAGTCCGGAAAGATCTCGTGGATGTCTCCGCAGGAATGCTGGAGGATGAATTTGCCGCCTTTCTTCGCCCGCTGATACAACGCCGCCATGCGAGGCTTGATAAAGGTCCTCCACAGCTCCGGCCCCATAATGAGGCCCCGCTGCTGTCCCCAGTCGTCCCCGAAGTAGATCCCGTCCAGGGGATACTCGTTGAGAATATCGATCACCCGCAGGTCGAAATCCCGGATCCGGTCCAGCAGCGCGTGGGTGAACGCCGGCTCCGTCAGCATGAATACCAAGGCGTTCTCCATACCGCAGTAGCTCCACAGCCGCTCAAACATGGAAAAGCCGATGCCCGCAAAGACAAAGCGGTCCCCCGCCCCCGCCAGCATGGCCTCAATTTCCCGGCGCAGCCTCGCTTCGTTGAGAACCGGCTCCGGCAGCAGGGACAGCTCCGGCTCACTCAGCAGCGGATGATCCACCACCCCGATATCTTTATCCGCCCCCGAGCGGTTCCAGCACACGCCGAAATCGTCCCGGAAAATCTCCGATCCCGCCGCCGTCTCCGTCGGCCAGCCCCAATATTGGATGTAGCACAGGTGGATGCCGGTGCCGGCGAGATAATCCGACGCGCCGGTAAAGGCCGCCAGCTGCTCCTCCGCCTGTCCCGTCAGATCGATGTGATAGGGGACGATATCCGTCTGCTGATGACGCAGGGCCTGGATGACCCGTTCCCTTCTCGTCAACGCCATGTCTCTACAACCTTTCTCTTTTTATTTTTTACCTCTTGGTTCCACTATAGCGCATTTTCCCCGGATGGTGGAGGGAAAATCGTCCGGTTCAATAGCATTTTCCGCTACAATTTACTCGATTATGCAGTTCGGGAGGTTTACGCCATGAATGTACAGAACGCCTTGGAGCACGCGGAGGATATCCGGCGGCTGATGGCCAGCTTTTACCGGCTGACCCGGGTCCGCATGTCCTTTTTTACCGAACAGCGGGAGGAGATCATCGACTACCCCTCCGGCCAATGCGCCTTCTGCCGCCGTCTGCGGCAGGATCCGGAGATGAACCGCCGCTGCCAGTGCTGCGACCAGCGGGCTTTCGATGCCACCGACCGCATGGAGGGGGTCAACATCTACGACTGCCACGCCGGTCTCACCGAAGCCATCGTCGCCTTCCGGCACAACGGCCGTCCCACCGGCTATCTGATGATCGGTCAGTTTCTGTCGGATCACGCCGCCTATCCGGCCGACTACCCGGAGGAGCTGCTGCCCCTATACCGGCAGCAGACGGTGCTGGATCCGCCCCGCATCCGGGCGGCGGCGGATATCATGGAAGCCTGCGTCGGCTATATTCTCTATCGGGATTGGTTCCACGCCCACACCGATACACCGGCCCAGCGCATCCGGCGATATATCGATCGGCATTATGCGGAAAAGCTGTCGCTGGATGAGCTGGCCCAGGCGGTGTTCATGTCCCGCAGCGCCCTGTGCCAATATGTGCGGCAGGAAATGGGGACCACTGTAAACCGGCTCATCGAGGAAAAGCGCATGGAGGTCGCCAAGGAATGGCTATCCCTCCCGGGGCGGTCGATTATCCAGGCGGCGGATGCCTGCGGCTACAGCGATACCAATTATTTCACCCGCCGGTTTAAAAAGCACACCGGTATGACCCCCTCCGCCTACCGGGAAACCCGGTTTTCCGACAGATAAAAGTACCCGTTAAAGAAGAAAACGCTTCCACGCCGAAAATGCCGGCTGTCGGCAGCATGGGGGAAGGAATCGCCGCTATTCGGAGGGGATCCGGTCAGGGAGAATCATTTGGTAAAACTGCTTTATCGCAGGAGGCCGTCCAGCCTTCCGCCGCAGCCGGAAAAGCGAAGAGCCGGTCCGCACCCGCTGAAAAGGGTCTGCACGCTGGAAAGGCTCCCTCTGTCATAGACCCTGGGCCTGGAAAAACTGAAACGTCGTCACCCTCCGGCAGATCCATCATTCGGCTGGAGAGGCAGATTCCTGCGCGCCCTCTATGAGGCCGCACTCCTCCTGCCGCCATACTCTTCCCCACCCGGACATGGGAAATCGATTCCTATTCCTCCGGTTTCGCCGCCTATGCCAACGATCGGACGCCGATGTTGATTGCCATCGCGGTGACCGACCGGATGGCGGCCGCTTATGACCTCCCGCATTCCCGTGGAATACCGGATACCAAACGGTTCGCCGCCTCGCCCTCTTTCCCTATAAGAAGGGCGGCTTCCTAATCCGGGACGGCTGTCACCAGAGTCTGGACGGCGGCCGGTGTGATGCCGCTTCCTGGCCGGAGGGAGCGCCGCCCGCCTCGATTGCAGGCCGGAAGGGACGGATCAAAGACCGGCGGAACCCCCGGCTTCCTTTCCGCAAAGCGCCTTCGCCCCGCCGACAGACAGTTGGCGGACGTGAATTCTTCTCACCCCTTTCCCCCTTTTTTCTTGCTATAATGAATAAAAAGAAAGGAGGGATAGGGATGACCCCCTTATCCGGAAGATCCCTGTGCTCCTCCGCAGGCTATGCGGATTGCCAACGGCTGGTTTCGCTGCTTCGCCAGGCGCCGGAGGACGCCTCCTTTATAGCCCGGGCAATATTGGAGGACTGCCGCGCCGATGTATCGCTCCATGACGGCGGACGAAGCGTGAGCGCGGCTTTAACCGGCCTTGGGGAAGGCCCCGCCGTAGCTTTCGCCGCCCATCTGCCTGCGGCTGCCGACGCGTCCGACAGCGCCTCCCTTCAAACCGCCGCCGCATTGGAAATTGCCCGGCAGATGGCCGGCTGCCGAAAAGAATGGCCGGGGACTCTGTTTATTCTGCTGTATCCCAAGGGGCGGACGAGGGAACTGCTGGCTGAAAATCCCTTGCCGGAAACCGGAGTGGCCGGTATTCACACCCTTCGTCCCCATCCAGGCGAGGCGGGCGAGCTGCTGCTCTGCCAGGGCGCCGTCACCTGCGGCGAAACCCCCTTTATTTTGCGAGCGGCTTACCGAGAGGGGCTTTCCAAAACGGAATGGGAAGCTTTCATGCAGGAAACGGCCGCCGGCGTCGCCCGCCTCTCTTCCCATCCCCAGCTCACGGCGGAGGACGCCAACCGGATGCTGAAGGTTCCGGCTGTGCGGGAGCGTTTCGTCCGCGCCGCCATTCTGCGCACGGATATCGCCCCGCGGGAAATCCTGTTTTTCGGCTCCGCCCTGGTCTTTCACCGGGGAATGCAGCGGCTGGTGACCCAGCGGATCCAACGCCTGTCGGATGAGCTGGGCAGCCGCTGGAAAGTGACGGTCACCGCCTCTTTTCTTCCCTCCCTGCCTCCGGTTTACAACGATCCCACTCTCTGCGGCGAGGCCGGCGGCCTGCTGCGGCAGAGCGACGGCGTTTTCTACCGCGGCAGCCGCAGCCGCTTTCTCCCCTTTGTCACCGACGACTACGCCCTGCTGCAGCGGGCGGACGGCGGCCTTCTCTTCCTACTGGGCGCGGGAAAGGCGCATGGGCCGGGAGAACCGGCGGATGAACGCTGTTTAGCCCCCGGTATCCGGGGCGTCGTTTGCCTGCTGGAGCATCAACTGACAAAAAGCACGGGAAAATAGGCCGCAAGGACTGTACATCGTCCTGTTTTCCAGCTATAATGTGAACATCGTACACGACATCGGACGGCCGGTTTGCCGCCGGGGAATGACAGGAGGAAGCCTATGAGTTTGATCGACACGCTGCCCTTTGCCGGCAGGGACGAAAGGGTACGCCGCTACCTTTTTCCCCGCCGGATTCTGAAAACCTTCGGTCAGGTAACGGAGGCAGAGGCCCTTCTGCGAGAAAAGCCGCTACAGATCGGACTGAACGAATCCGATCTCACCCGGCTGTCCAACGGCCCGGAAGGGACCGAAAAGGCCGGGATACTGCTGGATTTCGGTTGCGAGCTGCACGGCGGCCTCCGCCTGCTGAACGCCATGACCGACGGCGGCCCCGCCCGGGTACGGCTGCGCTTCGGGGAATCCGTATACGAGGCGATGAGCGAAATCGGGGAGAAAAACGCCACCAACGACCACGCCGTCCGGGATATGGAGGTGCTTGTCCCCGCGCTCAGCGATCAGGAGTGGGGGCAAACCGGCTTCCGCTTTGTCTTTATCCAACTGCTTACTCCCCGAGCCATCCTCTCCTTGAAGGCGGCGCCGGCGGTTTTTATCTATCGGGAGCTGCCTTATAAGGGGAGCTTCGCCTGCAGCGATCCCCTGCTCAATCGGATCTACGACACCGCCGCTTACACCTGCCATTTGAATATGCAGGGGATGCTGTGGGACGGCATCAAGCGGGATCGCCTGGTGTGGATCGGAGATATGCACCCGGAAACCCTCACCATCCGGACCGTGTTCGGCGCCCTTCCTCTGGTGGAGGAAAGCCTGGAATTTGTGCGGGATCAAACGCCCTTGCCCAGCTGGATGAACGGCCTCCCCGCCTATTCCATGTGGTGGCTCATCATCCTGTGGGACTGGTACTTTTACACCGGAGACGGCGCGTTTTTGGCCCGGCAGCGGACCTATGCCCTGGCGCTGATCCGTCAGCTCGCCGGCCTGGTGGAGGAGGACGGCAGGGACCGGGTGCCGGTCTACTTTTTCGACTGGCCCACCGACGGCACCCCGGCCGCGGAAGCGGGAGTTCGCGCCCTGCTGGCCATCGCGCTGGATAGGGGCGCGCGTCTGGCCGCCTTTTACGGGGACGGGGAGACCCGCCTGCTGTGTGAGGAAAAGCGCCGGGCGATAGCCCTGCGCCAGCCGGCTCTCACCCCCTCCAAATCCGCCGCGGCCTTTCAGGCCCTGGCCGGTTTGCGGGATGCCTCGGAGGCCGCCGGGCGGATCGTCGACGGCGGCGCTGACGGTATGTGCACCTTCCTCAGCTACTACATTCTCAAGGCGGCGGCGCAGGGCGGCCGGATGGAGCGGACGCTGGACATGCTGCGCGCCTATTACGGCGCCATGCTGGAGAAAGGCGCCACCACCTTCTGGGAGGACCTGGATATGAGCTGGCTGGAAAAAACCGCCGCCATCGATCGGCTCCCGGAGGAAGGGCTGCGGGATCTCCATGGGGACAGCGGCATCGCCTGTTACACCGGCTACCGGCACAGCCTGTGCCACGGCTGGGCTTCCGGTCCGGTCCCCTTCCTGGCGGAAGAGGTGCTGGGAATCCGGATTTTGGAGCCCGGCTGCCGCCGTGTTGCCCTTTGTCCCCGGCTGGGAAGCCTGGAATGGGCCGAGGGCAGCTATCCCACCCCGCTGGGTCTGCTGACGGTCAACCACCGCCGGCTGGAGGATGGAAGCACGCAAACCCGCTTTGAGGCGCCGCAGGGCATGGAAATCCTCCTGCCGCCGGATCAATCGACGGCCGTCCGATAGATAACGCCTGAAAAGAGGTAAGCCATTCCGATGGAATCCGGCGGGGATATTTTCCCGCCGCCCTGTTGGTTTTTTGTGAGCTTTCTCCCGCCGCTCTGTATAACAGTAAGCCCGATCCACCCCCTGCGAAAAAGGGTGGTTTCGGGCAGAGGGATAAACCTTGAAAGCGCCAGGTTTCTTCATTACAAAACAAGGGGAATGATCCACCACTTTGTATCGCAGGCTGTAAAGGTCCCCCTCTTGTCAAACAGCGGTTATTCCTTCCGTTCGCGGCTTGCTTTCCTCACCTCACCGCCCCGCGCTAACGCCCTTTTATCGGTTGTTTTCTCCGGTTCAGCCGGAAGATTCCCTCGCAACAAACCCGAGGCCCCCGCTGTTATGCGGGGGCCTCGGGTTTGTTATCGGTCTTATAAGGTCATGACAGGGGTTAGCTCCCAACGCTGGTTGGCGGCACCCGCATCCGTGCAGGTCACGATATCGCCGGAGTAATCCAGGGTCAGCGCCTTGTTATACAGCCGGTTCACGATGCTGTAACCCGCCGGTGTCCCGGTGATCCTCCATCGCTGATTATAGGTTTCGTCGTCATAATTCTGTCTGACCGGCATTCCCTCCCGCATGGCGGCGGCTTCCAGGGAGAAGCCGCTGTTCAGCTTGATGATGCGGTACTCATCCTTCCCCAGATGATACAGCCAGTAATACCGGCTCAACGCGGATTCCGGCATCGTCACCCGCAGCGGGGACAGCTCCATCCGGTTCTCCCGGGGGGCGAACTCCGCCCCGTGATCCATGCTGACGATGGTATATACCCCGTCCCGCAGGCTTCCCCCTTCGTGGAAGGGCTTCGCCCAGCCGTCCTGCAGCCATTCCTTCACCCGATCATAATAAACATCCGTGGAAAGAGCTCCTTCCGCGTCCCGCATCTGCCAGCCCCGGGAAGCGTTGCGGGTATCGCATTTGAGCCAGCTATTGTGCTCATGCACATCGTCATAGGAACCGATGATCCGGAATTTAGGCTTGGCCTTGGCCGCCACCATAAAGCCGTAATCCAGCCACGCTAGAGACTTGCGCCACAGGTGATCCCCCGTCCGGGGGGAATCATAGTTGATGGAGGAGGTGAGGAACATGGAATCGCCCGAGGGCAGGAAGCCCGCCTGCGGATCCACCTGCCAGCCCCACTTGTCGGGGCGGGAGAACTCGCCGGAGGCCCACATACCGGAGAAGCGTCCGCCGTACTCCCCGCCCAGCTTCTGCATCGCCTCGAACTCGTCATACCAGCAATAATTGACCATCAGCGGCTTGCCGTCCTTGTACAGATAGGCGGCGCCCAGCTCTCTCTCCGGGTCGGCGCAGGCCTCCCAGATTTTCTGGGCGATATCTTCGTATTCAGCCGCCTTACCGTGATGGTTGATCGCCACGCAGAGCTTCATGCCATATTGCAGGCACAGCCGCTGGATCTGCTGGGTCTGCGGGATCCAGCCCAGGCCGTTGGTCAGGTCGGATGCGATCACGTCGATCCCCGCCAGGCGCATCTGATGAAAATACTCCTCCAGATGTTGGGGATTGTTCCAGTCGATAGACTGGTATTTTCCATCCACATAGGCACGGGTCCCCCAGTATTCGTCCGGATTCCACCAATGCGTCTCGGTGGAGCCGTTCCAGATCATGATCCAGGTGACGTTGATGGTTTCCTTTTGATAGAACGCATCCTGCCGGTAATCGTATGCCATTTTCATAGCCTCCCATTTTCATCTGTTTTACGCATCCAGAATCCCACGCAGCGCCTCCGCCAGCGCCTCCCCTGCCAGCTCGTGGCTGACAGTGTTGGGATGGCCGCCCAAGCCGGTGCCGTCCCGCCCAATGTTCTGAAGCGGCAGCTCCACAAAATAAACCTTGTCGTCCTGCTGCGCATAGGCCTCCACATTGGCGCGGATTTCATCAAAATATCCCCGGTTCATCAGGCCGTACGCCCACACGATCTTGGCCTGAGGATTACAGCGGCGGATCGTATCCAGCAGCGCCTTCATCCCCTCTTGCAGCTCCTCCTTGTCGCAAAACACGCCGGAATCGTTGGTCCCCAGGTTAACGATCACCGCATCGGGAACGAAGCGGCTGAAATCCCAATCCTCCGTGCAGCCGCCCAGTCCCTGGGTCTTTTCATACAGCCGGCCCATCAGCAGGTTTTCCGCGTTCCCCGCATCCCGGACCACACCGCAGCCGGAAGCGGCGATCACCTGATAGCACGCCCCCAGCCTCTCCGCCGCCACGGCGGCGTAGGTTTGGCTGCCGTCGCTGTAAAGCGTGGTGTCCGTCTGCCATCCCTCCGGCGTCAGATTTCCCATGCCGCAGGTGACGGAGTCTCCCACGAATTCCAGCTTCAGCCCCTCCGGCTCGGCGGGCGGCGGCAGCCACTCGCCCTGGAGCTGGATCTCTTTCAGCCCACAATAGGAGTGCTGCGCCTCGGAAATCTTGGTCACCCGGACAACATGCTCCCCCTCCGGCAGATTTTCCGCTAAGACATAGGTCCGGCGGCCCTTCTGCAGCCGCAGCTTCTCCGGCTCTCCGCCGTCCACCTGGATCTGCAGAAAAACGTCGTTGTTTTCCTCTGGAAGGGACTTATTCATCGCCGCCAGCTCCGCCCGGGCTTCCGTTCCCCGGAAGGAGAAGGTGAAGCCGGATTGGGTCCAATCGAAGAAGACCACCTTTCCCACCGTATAGGTTCGGCCGAAAAACCGGACGTGATCGGTCAATTCCTCCATTTGATTCACCCCCTGCGTTGTTTGCGTTGTCGTTCCCGTCGGCTTTCCGCCGTCGCCGGAGGCGGAGGAGCCCTCCCCCGTCCCCGCGCAGCCGCCCGCCGTCAGGGTCAACGCCAAAAGCAGCACAGCCCATCTTTTGCGCATCCGCTTATTCCTCCAATCGGAAGACACGGGTTTCATACTGTTCCATGGGAAAATCCAGGAAACAGCCGTTAACCCGCTGAGGCTTTCCCGTCTCCGCATCCGTCGCCTTGGTCACGCCTTGCGGCAGATACAGCCGCTTCTCTCCCCCGGACGCCGCATGAATCGCTATGTACCGTCCGCCGGCATAGACCACGTCCTCGGTGAAGCAGTAAACATGCACGCCGCTGAGCGCCAAAAGATCGTTTAACAGCCGGGCGGGCAAACAGGGCAGCAGGCTGTAGGCGGCGGTATACGCCTTTTCCCGGCGGAAAAGCACCGCCGGCCGGCCGTCGTCGGTGCTGGCCAGCACATAAGCCCCTTCCGCCGCCTCCGGCGTGAAAGCAGCGCAGGACACCGGCTTCTCCGGGAAGGCCGCGCCCTTGTAGATCGCCTGCCCCATCCTATCGGGGGTATACACCCAGGGAAAGCCGGTGAATACCCCGCCGTTGGCAGCGTCCGCCAGGTAAATCCACAGCAGCAGGCGGTCGTCCTTCTGCAGCTTTTCCCGGATCGCCTGTTTCACCGGCTCCTCCAGATTCACCGCATTGAGAAAGATCACCGCTTTATACGCCTCGGCCGAGAAGCGGCCGTCGGCCAGGTCAGACAGCAGATAAAAATCATAGGGCGCTCCCATTTTCCCCAGTGGGCTCCGCTGCTTGTAGATCAGATCATAGAGCACCGGATCGTCCACGCCGAAGGAGGCGAAGGCGCGGTCGTCCACCAGCACGGCCGTTTCCGCCCGCATCAACCCCGTCGACTGATCGCCGATCCATCCCTCCGCTTTCTGCAGGAGCTCCCGATATTCCGGCGCGTCGAACCAGCCGCCCCACATATCGAACCACCAGGTGCCGGTACGTCCCGTCAGCACCCGGGCGATCCCCTTCTTCAGCAGCGCCAGGGACAGCTCCTTGGTTTCCGGCCCGGCCCACACGCCGTTTTCGTACAAGGTGTTGTCCGGCGCGCATTGGGGCAACGTCTCCTTCATCGGCCGGGTCAGATGGGTGCGGGTATCCGACTCAACGAACCACAGCTTGCCGTGGAGCCGGGCGGAATCCACCGGCGCCATATAGGGCCAGTCCTCCCCCTTGGCTCTGCACCCAAAATAGCTGTTAGGGCTGGCCAGAAAATCGATATCCGGAGACTGCAGCACCTTTCCCAATGCGTGGTGGCCGTAGTCGATGTTCATAATTTCTCCCACATAACCATAGAAAGCGCCGGTGAGCCGGTCGCCATGGGTATAGGCCTTGACCCGGCGGCAGAAATACAGGATCGCGTCGGCGATCAGCTCGCTGTGATAAACATAATAGTCCATCACCGGCCGCTCGGTCCGGAAATCCCGCAGTACGCCGCCGCGGCAGCAAACCCGTTCCAGCGGCGTAGGCAGGGGGATGCGGTCAAAATCTTCATAATCGGTTCCCCAGGACCGGTTCAGCGCCTCCACCGTTTCATAGGAATCCCGCAGCCAGCGGCTGTACCGCCGATGATTGACGGCCGAGTAATCGGCGTATTGCGTAAAGAAGCGGCGATGATAGACCCACTCCTCCGTACCGCCCGCCGCCACCTGGTAACCGATAACCGCGTTTTTCCAGGGGGACGCCTCTATAAAGTCGATCAACGCCTCCAGGGCACCGCCCATATCCTCCCGCCATTTTTCAGAGGCGAAGGACTCCCGCAGGGCGTTTCCGCGATAATCCCGGCACAGCTCCTCCGGATGCTCCGCCTCCCACCATTTGGGACAATCCAGATAGATCCGGGGCAGGATATAGGCCTCCTTGCCGGTGGGGGCGATACGGGCCAGATCCTGCGCGACCTCATCAAAGTCGTAGCGGCCGGGGCCACAGAAAAAACCGCTGCGGAAGGGCCGCAGTCCGCTGTGACTGTTGATCCCCTGGTCGCCGGCATAGATCCCTATGCTGTACAGCTTCAAACCGTCCGCCCGAAAGGAGGCGAAACGCTCTGCCTCCGGGGCGTAGGTCATATAAGCCACCGGGGACAGGGTCTTGTCGTCTATCCGGATCCGGGCCCCGCCATCCTGCCCCCACAACAATTTACATTCCATCCTGCTCCACCTTTCCGGCTGTCCGCCGTTTATTCCGCCGTTTCAAAGGATAACACCGGTTTCGTTCATAAGAAAAGGGATCCCTCTCACGGTGAAAGGGATCCCTTGATTGTCACAGAGCCTTATTTCGCGCGGGCTTTACGGGTGCAGAGCACCACAGCGGCGGAAGCAGCGACCATGAAGAACACCACGACATACAGAACAACGGAGGAATCTCCGGTGCCGGGGGTGGGCTTGGGATCGGCAGCGCCGTCGTACTTGATGCCAGCCTCGGCGGCATAGTCGGTCATCTTCACATCGTAGCCGGTGGCGGCGTCAACAGCGGTCATGCCGACCATCAGGTCGTCAAAGTACAGATCACCGCTGAGGTTCTCGTCCGCACACTGCAGC
>CAKTTT010000013.1 GCA_934615635.1 uncultured Eubacteriales bacterium
TGGAAGGCGGCCTGCATCTTCGTGTGATACAGCGGGGATATGTCGTGGGCGGAAACGAACACCCGGCGGATATCCTCGGGGATCTCTTCTATATGGGCGATGGTGCCCTCCTCGGCGATCCGGCGCATCAGCTCGTCGGAATACAGCCCCCGCTCGGTGAGCTTTTCCTTGAGGACAGGGCTGACCTCCAGCATTTCGGTGCGGTCCATGACGCTGCGGATATACACATAGGCGAACACCGGCTCCACCCCGGAGGAAACCCCGGCCAGAATGGACAGGGTACCGGTGGGCGCGATGGTGGTCACGGTGGCGTTGCGCAGAGGCTCCCCGTCCTTATAAATGCTCTCATGGAACAGAGGGAAGGGCCCCCGCTCCCTGGCCAAGCGGGCGCTGGCGCTGCGGCCGGTGGTGGTGATGAAGCCCATCAGCTTGTCCGCCAGCTTCACCGCCTCGTCGGAATTATACGGGATGCCCAGATACAGCAGCATATCCGCCCACCCCATGATGCCCAGGCCGATTTTCCGGGTCTGCTTGGTGGTGAAATCGATCTGGGGCAAGGGGTACTGGTTGGCGTCGATGACATTGTCCAGGAAATGGACCGCTCTGCCGATGGTGTCCGCCAGCTTATTCCAGTTGATGGCGTACCGGCCGTCCCCGCCCTTCTCGATCATCTTCACCAGGTTGATGGACCCCAGGTTGCAGCTTTCATAGGGCAGAAGCGGCTGCTCGCCGCAGGGATTGGTGGATTCGATCTCCCCCTGAGCGGGAACCACGTTGTCTCGGTTGAGGCGGTCTAAAAAGATGATGCCCGGCTCGCCGTTGCGCCAGGCGGCGTAGACGATTTTGTCAAAGACCTCCTTGGCGTTCAGCCGGCCCACCGCCTTTTTGGTGCTGGGCTCAATGAGGTCGTAGTCCTCTCCTTTTTCCACCGCCTTCATGAAGGCCTCGGTGATTCCCACCGAAATGTTGAAGTTGGTGATGTCCGCATTGTCCGCCTTGCAGTTGATGAAATCCAGGATATCCGGATGGTCCACCCGCAGAATCCCCATATTGGCGCCCCGCCGGGTGCCGCCCTGCTTCACCGCCTCGGTGGCCATGTTGAACACCCGCATAAAGCTGATGGGCCCGCTGGCCACGCCGCCGGTGGAATTTACCGTGCTGCCCGCCGCCCGGAGGCGGGAGAAGGAGAAGCCGGTGCCGCCGCCCGACTTGTGGATCAGCGCCGCCTGCTTGATGGCCTCGAAAATATCCTCCATGCTGTCCGCCACCGGCAGGACGAAGCAGGCGGAAAGCTGCCCCAGAGGCCGACCGGCGTTCATCAGCGTGGGGGAATTGGGCAGGAATTCCAGCTCGGTCATCATCCGGTAGAATTCCTCCTCCAGCGCCGCCACATCCGCCTCCGGCTTATACTGGAGATCGGAGGCGGCGATGGCCCTGGCCACCCGGCGGAACAGCCCCTCCACCGTTTCCACCGGCTTGCCGCCGTCGTCCTTGGCCAGATACCGGCGTTCCAGCACGGTGCGGGCGTTTTGACTAATCTCCATGGTTTCGAGTCCTTTCATAAAAAAAGTTGGATCGCCGTGCAGACGGCTTCCCCTCAGCCGCCGCGGAGGAATAGAAGGAACCAGCATATATTGTTATTATTCCAGCGCGATGCACCATATATTGTAGGCCCATCCCCCAGGGATGTCAAGATGATTTGTTCACAAAATGTGATGGATTTTTCCGGCGCTATGCAGTATGATAGCAGTAGACTAAAAACCCCTGGAAGGGCTGCGGAAAACCCGGGCGGAGGCGGAAATGAGCGGAATGCCCCCGCCCCCGGCCGCCATGGGAGCGTCCATCAATATAAACGGAGGGAGAGCCATGTCACTCAGCTACGCCTGCCTGCAGCTGGGACCGGAGGAACCGGCGGAAGCCGCCCGGGAACGGATCATTTACGCGGTCACGGCGGAGATGGAACGGCAGGGGCTGATCCCCTGTGAGAAGGAGAGCGCGGAGCGGACGGTGGTCTTTGTCCGCCGGGACAGGGGCACCCTGGTGTATGACGATTGCGCCGACCGGCTGGATATCGTCGCCCTGGACGGACTGGGAAAGGGCCTGACCGGATATCTGCGCTCCCGGGGAGTGGGGATCATGTGCGCCGACAAGGGCGTCATGCTGCGCCTATATGTGGACGGCCGCCTGCGGGACGCCTATATCTCCTCGCCCGGGGGCTTCGGCCAGCGCCGGTGTTATTGGTGGTTTTTCTGCCACGGGCACGCCCTGCGCTGGCGGGAGCAGCTTACGCCGGGCTATTCCGTCAAGGAGCTGGCGGATGCCTTTGCCCGGGGAGAGCAGGGCGGCCGGGCGGTTTTTTCCGAGATGCGGCTGATGCTGGGGCTGGACGAGGCCGCGGATTTCGGCTTCTCCTCTCTGGAGGAGGTCGCCATGCCGGGAATGATCACCCTGTATTTCCGCGCCTCCAACCGGGTCCGGCAGGGTCTGGCGGAGAAATCCGCCCGGGCGGCGCGGCGCGCCATCTCCTCCATCGGCGCCTTCCTCCGCCGGCCCCAGGCCGCGCCCAAAATGAATAAAATGGAGAAAAAAGGCGGGGAATAGCTCTCCGTCAAAAATAAAAGGATGGGATGCCTGATGAATCCGACCATACTGTATCAACTCCCCCCCAACTCCCACTGCCAGATGATGTCCTATGTCCTGCAGACTGCCGAAGGCCGCCTGGTGGTCATCGACGGCGGCTGTCGGCCGGACGGCGAGGCGCTGCTGCGCTTTCTGGAAAAGCTGGGAGGGCCCCGGCCGACGGTGGCCGCCTGGTTCCTGACCCACGCCCACGACGACCATATCGGCGCGCTGACCGAGCTGCTGGAGCATCACCGGGAGGAATTCACCGTGGAGCGGATCCTCTGCAACCTGCCGCCGCTGGCGTGGACCCAGGCGGTGGAAAGCGTCGCCGCCCATGCCAACCGGGAGCACGGCCCTCTGCTGGCAGCCGCCGGAGATAAAATCGCGGCCGTTTCGGCGGGAGAGCGCATCTCCGTCGACGAGATGGTCTTCCGGGTGCTGCGGGTCCCCGACCTGAACCTGACGGTGAACCCCCTCAACAACAGCAGCATAGTGCTGCGTCTGACGGTGGAGGGAGGCCGGACGCTCCTCTTTGTCGGCGATCTGGGCGTGGAGGCCGGAGAGGCGTTGCTGCGCGAGCTGCCCCCGGAGGATGTCCGGGCGGAGGTGGTGCAGATGGCCCATCACGGCCAGCAGGGCGTCACCAAGGCGTTTTATGAGGCGGTAGCCCCCTGGGTCTGCCTGTGGCCCACCCCCGACTGGCTGTGGGACAACGACAGCGGCGCGGGCAAGGGCAGCGGCCCCTGGAAAACATTGGAGACCCGCAGCTGGATGGAGGAGCTGGGTGTGCGGGAGCACATCGTCGCCAAAGACGGCCTGGGGAAACTGATCCTGCGGGAAGGATCCTGAAGGGTAAGGGAGGCGCCGGTTATGGCCGATTCCATGGAACAGCTCACAGAACAGGCAAAAGCGGGCGTTCGTATTTGTCTGGAGGAGGGGGCGGACCGGGCGGCGGTGATAGACACCGCCCGCATCCCCTTTGACAAGGGGTTGCGGGCCTATTGCGCCGCCAATGCCTGCGGGTGCTATGATAAGAACTGGGCCTGTCCGCCGGGAGTAGGCGAGCCGGACGAGGTGATCGCCCGCGCCAAAGGCTACCGCCGCGCGCTGGTATTCCAGGCGGTGGGCCGGCTGGAGGATTCCTTTGATTTCGAGGGAATGGTGGCGGCGGAGCGCCGCTTCGGAGAGCTGGCGGAAAGGATCCGCCGCCGCATGGCGGAGACGCTGTCCCGCTATCTTCTGCTCACCGCCGGCGGCTGCTCCCTCTGCCCGGTCTGCGCCAAGGCGGAAAATCAGCCCTGCCGTTTCCCCGACAGGGCCATATCCTCTCTGGAGGCTTACTGCATCCAGGTTTCCCGGCTGGCCGCGGCCTGCGGGATGCCCTATCACAGCGGGGAGAACACCATCACCAATTTCGGCGCCTTTCTCTTCGATGAATAGCCAGCCCTTTCGAAAACGACGGGCAGCATAAACGCCGCCCTTCCATCATTCTCATGTTGCAAGCCAATAAGCAACCTATCGCCGCCGCATAAAGAAACGAGACAGGGAACACATTCCCTGTCTCGTTCTTTAGTGTAACCGAAGCCTTCGGCCGCGCCGGTGGAGATCTCCCGTCAGCTTTCTCTTCCAGCATGGAGCGAAGCGAGACAGCTCAATGACGGATAAAAGCCAACGGCAGAGGAGATAGGCCCGTTTGTGGCGGCGGGCCAGTGTGCCCAGTGTGCAAGGGAAATACCGTTGTGCGCATCTTGAGCTGTCCGCCGGTAACAGACCCTTCCCGGACTTCTTCAAGCCTCCGGCCTTGACTAAAGAATATAATCGGTAATGCAATCGTACCAATGGACATACGTAGCGCCGTTAACCGTGAGCCGCTCATTATCCGGGAGCTGCTCGCTCCATCTCTTTTGGTAGCGGTCCATCGCCCAGTCGTCGCGATTAAATCGGCGCCAGAGAATCGTCCTTCCCGTTTGATCCAGATACTGCTCCGACACAACGCCACAGTTATAGGTTTCGATATCCATAACGCAGACGGTATCATACGCTTTCCCGCCGATCGTCACCGTATATCTTCCTACAATGTCCAGCAGGAACGCCTTATCGGCACCGGTCACGACCCCGCCCGCTCTCGTGATATCGCCCTTGGGGGAAAGATGGGTTTCATTGCCGCAGTTGTCTTCGCCGAAGCCCCAGTTGGGCATAAACGCCTCACCATCGAGAAAGGTGATATAGTTCCTCACCTCTCCGTCGTTTCGGAGGACCGCCAGATACCGGCAGTGGGTGTCGGTAAGCTGCGCCACAAATGCGCGCTCTATCGTTTTCTTCGAATGGGAACAGGCAGATTCTCTCGCGGTTATTTCCACCCCCTCGATGCCATGAACCTTCGCCCTGCCGGTAACCTTCATATCGTACACATAACGGCACCGGCGGGAAGGGCTGTCATACATCCCCCAGGACAGCTTCTCACCCAGCCTCGGGACGAGGAACCATCCCATGAGCTCCTCCCATTTCACCGCATACGGGGGGGAATCGCTTACTTCGATTTTATATTCGGGTATAAACTCGGGCATCTTTTTCATGCTGCACTCTCCTTTTTCCAGGCCGGTGCGATAGGAATACTGGTTCTTGAAGTTCTGTTTCGCTGTATAAAGTCTGCTCTTGACCGTCCCAACCGGAATGTTCAGGCGTTTGGCGATATCTGCCTGGGGCATCTCCCTCCAGAAGTACAGATACAAAATTTGTTTATCCTTATCGCCCAACAACTCCAGGGTTTCCCTCACGGTATATCCCTCGGAAACACCGTGCCTGCCGTCAAGTTCCTCTTTGGCCGTCGGCTCTTCCATGGGTATTTCCCATTGAGCGGCTTTTCTGCGGAAGTAGTCGTTGCATTTGTTCCTGGCAATGCTGATGATCCAGGGTTTGAAAGAATCCCCGCTTTTCAACTGAGAAAACTTCCGATACGCCGTGAGATATACCTCCTGCAGCACATCCTCTGCATCCGTTTTGGAAGGCAAACGGAACCGCACAAAGCGTTCGACAGCGGCTCGCTCCGCGGTCAGCAGCTCTTCAAAATCATCCATATCATCACCTCCCTTGGTCCATTTTGGAAACCGGTTTCACCCCTATAGACGATCGCCGGTATCGAAAGGTTCATTTGGATTCCCTTTCCGCGCCTAACGGCTCCTGCGCCGGCAGCGCTTCATGGGCCGTTATCTCTCCAGCGGATTCCGCAATAAGAAATGGCGGCGCGGTCAAAAGACCGCGCCGCCATCCATCCGTCATGCCTGCCGCTGCGCATCCCACCCGGGCGGCTGTCCGCCGTTTTCCACAGGGATCCGGCGGATCATTCATCCCACAAAACGATCCGGTTCCCCTTTCGGGTTTCCTTCATGTCGATCAGCCGCTGATTGGAGGAGCCCCGAAACCGCAGGGAGATATCCTTCTTCTCCTCCTCGAACCGTCCATCCACCAGCACGTCCAACAGCGCCAGCAAGCCGTCCGTCGCCTCGCAGCGGGGATAACTCCCCTCCCGCCGCAGCTCCTCCAGGGTGAAGCCGGTGAAAGCCCAGACGGTCTTGCCGGGAAACCGTTCCCGCACCCGCTGTACAAACGGAAGGAGCGCCCGCTGGTTGGCCGGCTCGAAAGGCTCCCCTCCCAGCAGGGTCAGGCCGTTGATATGAGCGGGCTCCAGCAGCCGCAGCAGAAGCTCCTCCGTCTCCTGGGTAAAAGGCTGCCCGTACTCGAAATCCCAGGTCTGGGGCTGAAAGCAATGGGGGCAGCGGTTGGTACAGCCCGATACGAACAGGGAAACCCGCACCCCGATTCCATTGGCGATATCGCAGTTTTTAATCTCTCCGTAATACATAGGAGCCCCCCTAGACGCTGTAGACGTTACAGATGCATGACCCGTTCCTTGATCTCCTGGGTGCGGCCCTGGTTCCAGAACTGGGTGCCGATATAGCCGCAGGTGCGGCGAGCCACGTTCATGGTGTTCTGATCCTGGTTGCCGCACTGGGGACAGGTCCACACCAGCTTGCCGTCCTCCTCCCGGATCTCGATCTCCCCGTCCCAGCCGCAGAGCTGGCAGTAATCGCTCTTCGTGTTCAGCTCGGCGTACATGATATTGTCGTAGATGAACCGGATGATCTGCAGCACCGCCTCCAGGTTCTGCTGCATGTTGGGCACCTCCACATAGCTGATGGCGCCGCCGGTGGACAGGGCCTGGAACTGGGCTTCAAAGCGCAGCTTTTCGAAAGCGTCGATCTCTTCGGTGACATGGACATGGTAGCTGTTGGTGATATATCCCTTGTCCGTGACCCCCTCGATGACCCCGAAGCGGCGCTGCAGGCATTTGGCGAACTTATAGGTGGTGGATTCCAGCGGGGTGCCGTAGATCCCGAAGCCAATGCTGGTTTCCGCCTTCCAGCGGTCGCAGGCGGCGTTCATATACCGCATGATCTCCAGCGCGAAGGGGGTGGCGGAGGGATCGGTGTGGGATTTCCCCGTCATATACCGGACGCACTCGCACAGCCCGGCATACCCCAGGGAGATGGTGGAATACCCGCCCACCAACAGCTTGTCGATGGGCTCCCCCTTCTTCAGCCTAGCGCAGGCGCCGTACTGCCACAGGATGGGGGCCGCATCCGACAGGGTCCCCTTCAGCCGCTCGTGGCGGCACATCAGCGCGCGGTAGCACAGCTCCAGCCGCTCGTCGAAGATCTTCCAGAACTTCTCCCGGTCCCCGCCGGAGGACAGGGCGATGTCCACCAGGTTCAGGGTGACCACCCCCTGGTTGAACCGGCCGTAAAACTTGTAGTTCCCCTTTTCGTCCTTCCAGGGGGAGAGGGCGCTGCGGCAGCCCATCACGGGGAAGCAGTTGCCCTCCTTGAGTTCCTTCATCTTCTTTTCGGATATGTAATCGGGCACCAGCCGCTTGGCGGTGCAGCGGGCGGCGATGCGGGTGAGATAATAATAGGGGGCGTCCTCCCGGATGTTGTCCTCCTCCAGCACATAGATCAGCTTGGGGAAAGCGGGGGTGACCCACACGCCCTGCTCGTTTTTCACCCCCTGATACCGCTGCTCCAGCACCTCCTCGATAATCATGGCCAGATCCTGCTTCTCCCGCTGATTCCTGGCCTCGCCCAGGTACATGAACACCGTCACGAAGGGGGCCTGGCCGTTGGTGGTCAGCAGCGTCACCACCTGGTACTGGATGGTCTGGACGCCGCGGCGGATCTCGTCCCGCAGCCGCTCCTCCACCAGAGCGCGCACCGTCTCCTCCTCCACCTGGGCGCCGATCAGCTCCAGCTCCCGCCGCACATCCCGATGGATTTTCTCCCGGCTCACCTGCACAAAGGGCGCCAGATGGGCCAGGGAGATGGACTGCCCGCCGTACTGGTTGGAAGCCACCTGGGCGATGATCTGGGTGGCGATGTTGCAGGCGGTGGAAAAGCTGTGGGGCCGCTCGATCAGGGTGCCGGTGATCACCGTGCCGTTTTGCAGCATATCCTCCAGGTTGACCAGATCGCAGTTATGCATATGCTGGGCGTAATAATCGGTATCGTGGAAATGGATGATCCCCTCGTTGTGGGCCTCCACGATATCCGGCGGCAGCAGAATGCGGTTGGTGATATCCCGGGACACCTCTCCCGCCATATAATCCCGCTGGGTGGAATTGACCACCGGGTTTTTATTGGAATTCTCCTGCTTGGCCTCCTCGTTGTTGCACTCGATGAGGCTGAGGATCTTGTCGTCGGTGGTGTTGGACTGGCGGACCAGGGAGCGGGTATACCGATAGGTGATATACGCCTTGGCCACCTCGAAGGCTCCGTGGGCCATGATCTGGTGCTCCACCATGTCCTGGACCTCCTCCACGCTGGGGGAACGTCCCAGTTGCTCGCAGGCCAGCACCACGCTTTCCGAAATGCGCTTGATCTGCATCGGCGTCATGCGGCCTTTCTCCTCCACCGCCCCGTTCGCCTTGGTGATGGCCGTCACAATTTTGGCGATGTCGAACGCCGCTTCCGAGCCGTTTCTCTTGATGATCTTCATGTCGTCCGTCTCCCCCGCGTTGAAAGCTCCAACAATATATAGTGCTGTGCGAGTCAGAATTATAGCATATCTTGTAGTCAAAAGCAATCCTTGTCCATGAAATAATCCTGAATGTTTCCTGTGGAAGGGTGCGAAACCCGCTTTCCAAGCCTGTTTCACGCTTCCGGAAAATACAAAAGAACGGCTCCGACCATCCTTTGTCGGAGCCGCCTATATCAACGAGTAGACGCTTTCCCTTCTTCCGCCGCCCCATCATCAGACGGCTGTTCAGAACAAAAAGGCTGCGGCGCCTACGCTTTTCCGTCAGGTGAGTCCCGGCGGCTCCTCCCCGCCATCCAGCAAATAGTCATAGGAGACGCCGAAGTAAGCGGCGATGCCCTTGATCTCCAGATCGGTCACATAGCGTTTGTTGGTTTCAATGCGGGTGATCACGTTTTTATCCAGATCTAATCCCCGCCGCTGCAGCGCGTACGCCAAATCCCGCTGGGAGAGATTTCGCTGCGCCCGCAGCCGTTTGAGTCGCTCGCTGATCAGATTTTTCTCTCCCGATTCGCCCCGCGGTTTCGGCATGTTGTCTCCTCCATTCCGGCATATTTGCAATAGCGTTCACATTGATTTTATGCTCGGAACACGATATAATCGGTTGTAAAAGTGAGACAGCTTTAAAAAGTACGTGGCTCATCAGCCACCTGGGTCTCCAGGAATCGAACAAACAGTTCCACCAGCCGCCGCTTCTGTTCGGAAAAGCCAGGTGGCAAGCGGAGAACACTCCTGTCCGGGATATGAGGCTGCGGATCATCCGTCACACCCATCAGGTAATCCAGGCTGACGCCGAAAAATTTGGCGATCTGGATTTTGATATCGTCCGGCGGCTCGCTCTTGTTGTTTTCGTAGGAGGAGATGGAGTGATGATTCACGTTGAGGATCTCGCCCAACTCCTTCTGCGTCAGGCGCCTGTCCTTGCGCAATTCATTCAGCCGTTCGCCAATCATGCTGTGCACCACCGTTTCCATATTCAATTTATGGACCCATATCCCTCTATCCCTCCATGGATTCTATTATAAATTTAAAAATGAATTGAGCAGAAAAGTAGATCAACTAATCCATAATATGCTAATATAGTAGAGGATTATTCGAATTCCGGGCAAAACCGGGAAATCCATCAGTAAAGGAATGTGGTCGAATGAAAATGATCGGTATTGTTCGACGGGTGGATGCTTTAGGCCGGATCGTACTTCCCAAAGCCTTCTGCAACGCCTTCGATATCGGACAGGACACACAGGTGGAAATATTGGCGTACGAGGACGGTATGTTGATCCGGAAATTTCGGCCGGGTTGCCTGATCTGCGGATCGGAGGAAAATATCCGGACGGTGATGGACAAGCCCTTTTGCGAAAGCTGCCTGGAAAAGCTGCGGGACGCAGCGCCGTGACGTTATTTAAAATACCCCCGCGGCAAGCCGTTCATCGGCCAGCCACAGGGGCGTTTATCATCAGGAGGATTGGGCGACACGAAAGTCCTCGGCGGTTCGGACAGCATGTCATACAGCCTGTTATATTTTACGATTTTCCTCTATTTTGCCATATTTTGCATTATATCACAGAGCCACGAAAAGGTAAAGCGTCCCCCTTCTGCCTGGAAATAGGCTTGACGGCGGCGGTGCGTCCGGGTACAATAGAAACCATCTGAACGCAGGAGGAATCACAGTATGGCTGAAATCCGTCCCTTTCGCGCGCTGCGCTTCACGGATGCCGCCGGACGGCTGCAGGAATTGACCTGCCCGCCCTATGACATCATCAGCGAATCCCAGCGGCTGTCCTATCTCAAGCGCAATCCCCACAACATCATCCGGCTGGAGCTTCCCCGGGACGGGGAAGACCCCTACGCCGCGGCCGGAGACGTGCTGCGGGAATGGCTGCGGGAGGGCATCCTGCAGCGGGACGATCAGCCCGCCTTCTATATCTATGAGATCGAATTCGACCTGGAGGGCCGCAGCGACATCAGCGCCGCGGAGGGGGGCCGCCGCAGCGTGGCCGGCCTCATCGCCCAGGTCCATCTGGAGGAGTTCTCCAAGGGTATTGTGCTGCCCCATGAGGAAACCCTGTCCAAGGCCAAAACCGACCGGCTGAACCTGATGAAGGCCACCGGCTGCAACTTCAGCGATATCTACGCGCTGTATATGGACGACGGCGGCGAGACCGAAACGCTGGATATCCTGGCGCTGGCCGCCCGGGAGCAGCCGATCAGCGAGATCACCGACGAGGCGGGCCTGACCCACCGGCTGTGGGCGGTCACCGAGGAGGGGATCGTGGAGGCTATCCGCCTCCGCTTTGCCGATACCAAGCTGTACATCGCCGACGGCCACCACCGGTATGAAACCGCCATCAACTACCGCGACTGGCTCCGCAGCCAGGGGGTGCCCGAGGGGGCGGATTCCGATTATGTGATGATGATGCTGGTGGAAATGAGCCATCCCGGCCTGGTGGTGTTCCCCACCCACCGGCTGGTGCGCGGGGTGGTGGATTTCGACCCGAAGAAGCTGCTGGAGGGCTGCGCCGCTTATTTCGACATTCTCCCCGGGCTGCCGGTGGATGCCCTGGACGAATCCCTGGAGCACGCTTATAAGGAGCGTCGCCGGGCTTTCGGTTTTTATACCGGCGGGGATACCTTCACCCTGTTGACCCTGCGGGATCCGGCGGTGATGGAGAATATGCTACCCGGACTCTCCCCCGCCTCTCGCGGACTGGACGTCAACGTCCTCCACACGCTGATTCTGGAGCGGCTGCTGGGCATCGACAAGGCCAACATGGCCAACCAGACCAATCTTACCTATACCCGCAGCCTGCGGGAGGCGCTGGACGACGTGAACGCCGGCGCCTACCAGTGCGCCTTCCTTCTCAATCCCACCCGGGTGGAGGAAATCCGGGACGTGGCGGCGGCGGGGGAAAAGATGCCCCAGAAGTCCACCTATTTTTATCCCAAGCTGATTACCGGCCTGACGGTGAATCAGGTATATGAGCCCAAGGCCTGACCCGGCTTCCGGGTCCCGCTGCCCAGGGCGCCGGGCTAAAGTCAAAGCCTCGGGCAAAGCTGTGGAGACATGGATAGGCGCTGAAAGGGCCTGCTGCCGGCGAGCGTCTCAAGACGCACGGAAGGATGGTATTTCCCTTGCCTCACCTGCTCCGCCACCCGTAAACGGGCACACCTCCTCTACCGTTGGTTTTTCTGCTATTTCGATTCTTTTTTGATCGACTCGCCTCGCTCCCTGCTGGAAACGAAGGCGACGAGGGGCGCCTCCACCGGCGCAGTCGGTGGTTTCCGTAACAATAAAAGGGGTTGTTGCCGCGCGGCAGCAACCCCTTTTGAGCCGGGCCGGCTCCGTGTAACGAAAGGATGGAGGTTTTTCATGGAAGAATGGCAAGTCCGGCCGCTGCCGGAGGAGTTCCGCCGCCGAATGGACCGCCTGCTGGGCGGGGAGGCGGGACGGGAATTCCTGGAGGCGTACGCGTCCGCTCCCCTGCGTCGGGGATTGCGGGTCAATACCCTGAAGGTTGGAATCGACCGCTTCCAGGCGCTGTTCCCTCTGGCGCTGGAGCCGATCCCCTTCTCCCCCGCGGGCTTCTCCCTGCCGTCCCCTCATCGGGCGGGGGCGGATCCTCTGCACCACGCGGGCGCCTATTATATGCAGGAGCCCTCCGCCATGTCGGCGGTGACGGCGCTGGCCCCCAGGTCGGGAGAGCGGGTGCTGGATCTCTGCGCCGCGCCGGGCGGGAAATCCACCCAGATCGCGGCCTGCCTGGAGGGCCGGGGCTTGCTGTGGTGCAACGAATATGTCCGTTGCCGCACCGCCGCCCTGCAGCAGAACCTGGAACGGTGCGGCGTAACCAACGCCGTGGTTTCCTCCTGCGCCGCCGGACCGCTGTGCAACGAGCTCAAGGGCTTTTTCGACGCGGTGCTGGCGGACGCCCCCTGCTCCGGCGAGGGGATGTTCCGCAAGGAACCCGCCGCGTTGGAGCACTGGAGCATGGACAACATCCGGCTCTGCGCCGCCCGGCAGCGAGAAATTCTGGCCGCCGCCGCTGCCGCTGTGCGGCCGGGCGGCCGTCTGGTGTTTTCCACCTGCACCTTCGCGCCGGAGGAAAACGAAGGCAACGTCGCCTGGTTTCTGCGGCGGTTCCCCGATTTCCGGCTGACCGACCTGTCCGGCTGCGGCTTCGGCCGCCCCGGCTGCGATTTCGAGGCGGTGAAACCCTTCCTGCCGCCGGAGGAACAGGAGGAGCCTCCCGCTCCTCTCTCCCGCTGCCGGCGCATCTTTCCCGCCGACGGCGGCGAGGGGCACTTCGTCGCCCTGTTCCGCCGCGCCGGAGATGCCGACCGGGAGGACAGCCGGGAGGCCGCGCGGAAAACGCCGGTCAAGCCGGATCGCTTTGGGGAGGATTTCCGCCGCCTGTATGCGGACTGCTTTTCCGACGCGCCGCGGGGGGTGATCCGCACCTTCGGCGGCAGGGTGCGGCTGCTGCCCGAGGCCCTGCCGGAGCTTGCGCTTAAGGGACTGCTGACGGCGGGGATCCCCGCGGCGGAGGTCCGCACCAATCGTCTGGAGCCCTGCCACGGTCTCTTTGTTGCGGCCCCCGCGGCCGCCTGCCGCCGTCTGCTGACGCTTTCCCTGGATGACGAGCGGGGAAAACGCTTCCTGCGGGGCGAGTCCCTCCCCGCCCCCGGTTGCCCGGACGGCTGGACGGCGGTGGCCCTGGAAGGGCTGGTCACGGGCTTCGGAAAGGTAACCGGCGGCGTGCTGAAAAACCGGTATCCCAAGGGGCTGCGGCTGCTGGGCTAACCCTGCGCTCTTCTCCCCGCGCCACCCGGCGAGAGGATGCTTCCGCGTCCGTCTCCCGGAGGGCGCAGCTTTATGTAACCGCCGGTTTGCCGGGATCCGGGCGCCGATGCCCGCGATTCATCTGAATCTTCCCTGCGAACCGACAGAGCGACCACGAGCATGACTCCCCCTTGCCGCCCCTCCCTTCACGTCCCCTCCGCCGTCCTGCAAGGGGCGGAAAAAAGGGCGCTTGGGAGGAATTTTCGAAAGGCCGGGATGCCGGTCGAAAAAAGACCGGAATTTTTGTCGCCGGCAGACAGGCACGAATCCTCCCCTCACCGCATATCCATATAGGGTATGAAATGGAGGAGAGCTTATGCTGCTGGATCTACTGCATTCCCTGTCGAATGTGTTTTACATGGCCCTTCACGTGGTCAATTCCGGTTCCTTTCCCCGACCCCTCACCGCCGCCAGAGAACAGGAGTGCCTGGTCGCCTACCGGGAAAAGGGGGATCTGGAGGCGCGCAACGAGCTGATCGAACACAACCTGCGCCTGGTGGCCCATATCATCAAAAAGTATTACAGCTCCGTCCGGGACCAGGACGATTTGATCTCCATCGGCACCATCGGCCTGATCAAGGCGGTGAGCACCTTCGACTATACCAAGGGCATCCGCTTCGCCACCTATGCCTCCCGCTGCATTGAAAATGAAATTCTCATGCACTTCCGTTCCAACAAGAAAACCGCCCAGGACGTATCCATCTCCGATCCCATCGATACGGATAAGGACGGCCATCCCCTCACCCTGATGGACGTTATCGCGGAGGACGACACCATCATCGAGGATCTGGACCTGAAAATCAACGCGGAGAAGCTGTATCGGTACATGCGGGATATCCTAGACGACCGGGAGAAGGAAATCATCGAATGGCGGTACGGCCTGGTAGGCGGCGGCCTGACCCAGCGGGAGGTGGCGAAAAAGCTGAACATCTCCCGCTCCTATGTGTCCCGCATTGAGAAAAAGGCGCTGGAAAAGTTGAAAAAACGCTTCGACGCCGGCGACGTCGCCCGGCCGCCGGTGAAACGCTCGCCATAACCGCCTCTTACGTAAAGGAGAGGGATTCGGATCGTCCTCCTCTGAAATGGCGGCCTTTTGAGGGAAGCCCCGCCCATCGCCGGCCGGCGCTTCCTATATAGAGGCTGAAGAGGGAAACACCCTTAACCGCCCCAAAAGCGGGCGGATGATCCGAGACGGCCGCCTCCGCGGCGGGGAACCGTCAATACGCTCCCTTCTTCGGTGAGAGAAGGGGATCAAAGGGGGATAACCCGGATCCCCGGCGGCTTTGTATCCGTACGCGGACGGATGGGAAGCGCCTGCATACAGCCGCCCTGCGTATCCCTTCTGAAAGCCTCCTCCCGCGGCGGACGGATGGGCGCCCGGGCCCCGGAAGAACCTGTCCCCATCTCCCTGCGCGATATCTCCTTCAAAGGGCGGCGCATCCCATCCGCTCTCCTCGCGTCCGGCAACCGGCATCATCCTCGCCGGGAAACCGCCGCCGAAAAAGTCTTTTACAGGAACCCTTCCCTAAGCGAGGTCCATTGCGAGAATCTTGTTCACCTGTCCCGGGAAACGCGGACCGGATATCCCACTGAAGCCTATGAGAAAACCGCCGGAGGCCCTGAGGGGTTCTCCGGCGGTTTTCTCATAGGCTCACGCACAGGAATCGGGCAAAGGAGGCTATAGACCCGGCGGCGGGCTTCTCTGCAAGCAACAATCAGCAGCGGCCGAAGGGCGGATATTATTGGAAAGGGCCCCCTTCCATATGCCTGAAAGCCCCTGGCGGCGACAGAAGCGGCCGATCACGCCCCGGCTTCCCCGTCAATTTCTCCTCCTCCGGCCAAAAGAATGGCGCAGTCCAGGGGAGGAAGACGCAGCCGTGCATCCTCCACCGTCCCGCCGCCCAAATTCACGGTGCGGCCGCGCCAGGCGGCGGGCAGGGGGATCCAGCGATCCTCCTCGCTCCGGTTCACCGCACACAGAAGAGCCCCCTCGCCGAACCTCTCCAGGCAGATTACGTCGTTCCCCGCAGGAAGGAAGCGGATCCCTCCCTCCTTCAGCACGGAAGCGACCCGCCGCATCTGCCCCAGCCTGCGATACCAGCTTAAAAGCCCCGCATCCTCTTCTCCCCAGGGATAACACCCCCGGTTAAAGGGATCCTTGTACCCCTCCAGACCCGCCTCATCCCCATAGTAGATACAGGGCACCCCCGGCAGGCAGTATTGCAGCGCCGTAGCGAGGCGCATCAGGGCCAGTCCCCGTCGCCGCTCCGTCCCGCTCAGCCGGCGGGCGGCCTGCCAGTCCCGGCCCCGCCCGCCGTCCGGCTCTCCGGCCAGGGCGGTGATCGCCCGCTCGGTGTCATGGGTGCCGATGTGATTCATCAGCAGCCGCAGCGCCTGGGGAGGATACTGCTCGGCGATATTCATCACCGTGTTCACAAAGTCCGCCGCCGCCCCGCCCCGCAGAAATGCCAGAATCGCCTCTCGGAAGGGATAGTTCATCACGCTGTCCAACTGGCGGCCCAACAGATACCGGCGGCGGTGGCCGTAGCTATGCTTGGTGCTGGCGTCCTCCCACACCTCTCCCAGCAGTAGGGCATCCGGCTGCTCCGCCTTAACCGCCCGGCGCAGCCCGTCCAGAAAGGCGTCGGGCAGCTCGTCGGCCACGTCCAGCCGCCAGCCGGCCGCGCCCGCCCGC
The DNA here is from genome assembly GCA_934615635.1 of uncultured Eubacteriales bacterium. GTDB lineage: Bacteria > Bacillota > Clostridia > Oscillospirales > Acutalibacteraceae > CAKTXU01. Next base: position 16,242 of record CAKTTT010000013.1, read on the forward strand.
AGCCAGCGCCGCACGATGCCCTTTTCTCCCAGCATATAGGCCATATAGCCGGGGTTGGTCTCTTCCACCTCCGGCAGGGTGTCGAACCCCCACCAGCCGACGTAATCGTCCGGCCAGCGGCGGAAATGATACCAGGGAAAATAGGGAGAGGCGGGGGAATTGTAGGCGCCCGGCCCCGGATACCGGCCCTCCCGGTTGAAATACCGGCTGTCCGCCCCCGTGTGGCTGAACACCCCGTCCAGGATCACCCGGATCCCCAGCCGGGCGGCGGTTTCGGTCAGGGAGCGAAAATCCTCCTCCTCTCCCAGCAGCGGATCCACCCTCTCGTAATCCGCCGTATCATACCGATGGTTGGAATGGGCCTCGAAAATGGGGTTGAGATACAGGCAGGTGACCCCCAGCTCCTTGAGCCGGTCCAGCCCCTCCTCTATTCCCCGGAGATCCCCCTGGAAATAGTCGTTGTTGCGCACCTTGCCCAGGGCGTCCGGCTGGTAAACCGGCTGACCGCCCCAATCCTCCCGCAGCGTCCGGTCCTCCGGCACCCCGGTTTTCCCCTCTCCCATCCGGGAACGCAGCGACCGGGCAAACCGGTCGGGAAAAATCTGATACATCACCCCACCGGCCAGCCAGGCGGGTGTTTCATACTCCCCCTCGTAAGCCGTGAGCTGCCACAGCTCCCCCGGCTGCTCCCCGCAGAGGGCGCCGCCGTCCGCCCGGCGGCTCAGATGCCTCGTCCCGCCGGGGATATCCAGTTCAAAGCCGTAAAAATAAAGACCGCTCTCCGCCGGGGCGTAGTGGCAATCCCACCACTCCCGGTCCTCGCCCTCCATTCCCGCCCAGAACATTCCATAGCGTTCCTCCGCTTTCCCGTCGGGGCAAACCCGCAGCCGGCAGCCGGAGCAGCCCCACCCCCGGGGCAGGCAGACCCGGAAGAAGACCGGGGTTCCCGCCGCCACCGCCCCAAAGGGCGACCGGTAGCGGATATCGCGCGAATCAAACCATTCCAAATCGGTTCCTCCTCATTCCGGCGGGCCCGCCCAAGGGCCCCCGCCATACGTTTTAGTATACCACACCGGCCCTTTCCTTTCCAGCCCCAGCTCTTTCCTTGTTTTTGTGATTGAACCCCGGGGGAAAATGCGCTATAATAAAGGATACTGTATAGATTATGGGAAAAGCAGCTTCGTTTCCATCCGCGCTGAAAGGGAAAGGACAGGATTTTTCAATGAAAATATCAACCAAGGGGCGGTATGGCCTGCGGCTGATGGTGGATCTGGCGGTCCACTATGAGCAGGGACTGGTGCCCCTCAAGGAAATCGCCGTGAGACAGGAGATTTCCGAAAAATATCTGGAACAGATCATGATGCAGCTCAACCGTTCCGGGCTGGTGCGCAGCGTGCGGGGCGCCCAGGGTGGCTATTGCCTCGCCCAGCCCCCGGAAAGCATCACGGTGGGCGCGGTCCTCCGGGTTATGGAGGGCTCGCTGGCCCCGGTGGACTGCGTATCCGGTGAAGGGGGCCCGGGCTGCGACCGGATGGACCGCTGCGTCACCGTGACAGTGTGGCAGAAGCTGAAGGAGGCGGTGGAGGGCGTGGTGGACGCCATCACCCTGCGGGACCTGGCAAACGATTACTACCGCAAAAATCCCCCGGATTACTGTATCTGATCTCATTTATTTCCATTGTGGAAGGGCGGCATACGGATGGATAGGCGGATCACGGCCGTTCAGCAGGCGGCCATGGCTTACGACGCGGGGGATCCCGCCCGGATTCAGCATTTGATGAAGGTGTGGGCTTTCGCCCGCTTCATCGGCCGGCGGGAGGGTCTGCCGCCAGAACAGCAGGAAACGCTGGAGCTGGCCGCCCTGCTTCACGATATCGGCATCCATCAGGCGGAACAGATTCACGGCTCGTCGGCCGGCCGCTATCAGGAGCTGGAAGGCCCTCCCATCGCCCGCCGGATGCTGACGCAGGTCGGCTGCCCCGCGCCGGTGAGGGAGCGGGTCTGCACCCTGATCGGCCGTCACCACACCTATATGGATGTGGACGGAGCCGATTGCCGGATTCTGCTGGAGGCGGATCTGCTGGTGAACATCAGTGAGGAGGGGCTCTCCCCCGCCGCTGTCCGCGCCGCCCGGGAAAGGGTTTTCCGCACGGCGGCCGGAAAGGCCCTGCTGGATACTCTGTACGGCCAAACGATAAAGGCGGAGGAGAAAAACCCATGATGATCCTGTTTGTCTGCACCGGTAACACCTGCCGCAGCCCCATGGCCGCCGCGCTGATGCGCCGCCGGCTTGACAGAGCGGGCGCAGGCGATATAATAGTGGACAGCGCCGGTCTGGCCGCCGGGGGGGAGACCGTTACCCCGGAGGCGGCCGCCGCGATGGAAGAAATCGGCCTTCCTATCGCCGGCCGGCGCTCCCGCCCCCTCACCGCCGCCCTTTGCCGGGAAGCGGATATCATTGCCGTCATGACCCCCGGCCACGCGGCGGCTTTGGCCGCTTACGGCACGCCGCCGGAAAAAATCCGGCTGCTGGGTGGCGGCATTCCGGATCCTTATGGCGGGAACACCGCCCTCTATCGCCAAACCCGGGATGCGCTGGAGCTGGCGGTGGATGCGCTGGCGGAGGAGCTGCTGGGCAAGTAAGGGGATATTTACGGTCGGTTTATAATTTGTAAATTATACAAAAGAAAGGGTTTGTTATGGACGCGCACAGTACAAAGCCCCCTGCAGGCATCGTGATCACCCCCATGCACGCCGATCACCTGGATGATCTGGCGGATCTGGAAAGCATGACCTTTTCCACCCCCTGGTCCTATGACGCGCTGGCAGAGGAGCTGCAAAATCCGCTGGCCGTGTTCTATGTGGCGGAGGATGTGGAGGCGGAAAGCGCCGTGGGATACCTGGGGATGCATCACATCCTGGACGAGGGCTTCATCACCAACATCGTGGTTCATCCCGCTCACCGGCGGCAGGGGATCGCGGCGGCGCTGCTGGCCGAGGCCAGAGCCTATGCCAGAAAAAACGAGATGACGCGGATCTGTCTGGAGGTACGCGCCTCCAATGCCGCTGCGCGGAGCCTCTACGAGGATTTCGGATTTGAGGAGGACGGGGTGCGGCCCGGCTTTTACGATTCTCCCAAGGAGGATGCCGTTCTTTACTCTTTGTATATTTGATCCATCATATTGCAGAAAGGGGGCGGATGTCATGGCCGCCAAGGAAAACACCAAAACCATTGCTTCCAACAAAAAGGCCTTCCACGATTATTTTGTGGAGGAATCCCTGGAAGCGGGGATCGAGCTGGCGGGAACGGAGGTCAAATCCCTGCGGCAGGGCGCGGTCAATCTCAAAGACGCCTGGTGCTCCATTGAAGAGGGCGAAATTCTCGTCAATGGGATGCATATCAGCCCCTATGATAAGGGAAATATCTTCAATCGGGAACCGCTGCGTCCCCGCCGCCTGCTGCTGCACAAGCGGGAAATTCTGCGGCTGTTCGGCCTGATGAAGCAGCAAGGCTACACCCTGATCCCCCTCTCCCTGTATTTCAAGGGCTCCTTGGTGAAGGTGCAGGTGGGGCTCTGCAGGGGCAAGAAGCTTTACGACAAGCGGGAGGACGCCGCCCGCCGGGACATGAAGCGGGAGGCGGACCGGGCGCTGAAGGAGCGCAACGCCCGCTGACGGCGGGCTCCCGCCCAAGGGGGAGGGGACTCCTGCCGCCGGATCGCGTCGCGGAAAAGAATGCGATATGCCGGACGCCCGGGTGAGCACCATGGCTTGGGACAATGTTTAGCGGGAGCGCCGTTATCCGGCGCCCGCCCCGCTTCACTGGCGCCGCCGGACGAAAATCCGGCCGGTTCCTCCGGGAACCGGACTCCCTGCTCGGCCGCCCGGCCCCGCGTTGGAGCGGAACCGCAGGGGCGCGCAGCGCCTTGTATGTGGCCGGCTTGGGGCGGCGGGTCACCGCGACAGACCCGCCCTCCGTGGCGGTGAAGAATACCTGGAGAGTGGCGGGGGAAAAGGAAGTGAATCGCGTCTTTTCTGTTTTCCGAAAAGACGCGCGGTGCCTCCCCCGCCTCCTTCATCATTCTCATCCGCCCAAGCGGACTTCGTTTATGAAAGCGGGATGTTCCATCCTCCGGCTTCTCGAGCCGGGCGGCTGATTTGGCTTGATCGATTTTGCCGGAGGAGAGGACGGCGCGGAGGAGATCGGCGGCTGGTCTTTTTAGGAAAAGCCCGGCCCGACAGGGCTTTCCCGTTGGAGATGCTCCCACGCCTTTTTCAGTCGGAACAGGATATCGCCAGCATTGAAAAATATCGGGAGGATAGGTCGGGAACCCTGCAGGCGCGGGGTTCCTGTAGCTAGTCCGTTCCGCAGGAAATGAGGCTTTCCATGCATATATTAGGTATCGAATCTTCCTGCGACGAAACCGCCGCCGCGGTGGTGCGGGACGGGAGAACCGTTCTCTCCAGCATCGTGGCCTCCCAGGTGGAGGAGCACAAGCTGTACGGCGGCGTGGTGCCGGAGATCGCCAGCCGCCGCCACGCGGAGGCCATCAGCGGGGTGGTACGGCAGGCGCTGGAGCAGGCAGGACTTTCTCTGGATGCGATCGATGCGGTGGCCGTTACCCACGCGCCTGGCCTGATCGGCGCGCTGCTGGTAGGGGTCAACTTCGCCAAGGGACTGGCCCTGGCGGCGGGCAAACCCCTGGTTCCGGTCCACCACCTCCGCTCCCATATCGCCGCCAACTATCTGGCCTTCCCCGAGCTGGAGCCTCCCTTCCTCTGCCTGGTGGTCTCCGGCGGGCACAGCCACATCGTGCAGGCGGAGGATTACACCCGCTTCCGCGTGCTGGGCCGCACCCGGGACGACGCGGCGGGGGAATGCTTCGATAAGGCCGCCCGCGCCATGGGAATGCCCTACCCCGGCGGGATCCACCTGGATCGTCTGGCCGCCTCCGGCGATCCCAACGCCTATCGTCTGCCCAGACCCAGGGTGGAGGGCAGCGAGCTGGACTTCAGTTTTTCCGGCCTCAAAACAGCGGTCATCAATCTGCTGCATCATGCAGAGCAAAAGGGGGACAAGGTGGATATCCCCGGCCTGGCCGCCTCCTTCCAGCATACGGTGGTGGATATCCTCTGCGACCACACCCTGCTGGCCGCCGAGCGCGCCGGCGCGGAGACGCTTGTGCTGGCGGGAGGCGTCTCCGCCAACTCCGGCCTGCGCCGCGAAATGCAGGCCCGCTGCGCCGCCCGGGACCTGCGGCTCTTCTATCCGCCGCTGGAGCTGTGCGGGGATAACGCCGCCATGGTGGCGGCCCAGGGGTATTACGAGTATCGGGCAGGGCATTCGGCAGGAATGGATTTAAACGCCTGCGCCACAATGTCCATAGAAGGGGAATAATCCGGCTGAAACGGCCGCATTTTGCAGGATTGTCTTCCCGAATATGCAATTTCTACGATTTATGTTAAAAAATTATCGGATTATTCACATTTTAGCCATTGCCATTCTAACCCCCCTAAGCTATAATGATAGCTGTTCGCTTATAGGCTGTTATGGAATGGAACTTCATTGAAAGGGGATTGTCATATGACCGCACTGACTAAGAACAAATCCGTCCTCGACTGGATCGAAGACAAAATGGCTCTGGTCAAGCCCGACGCCGTCGTCTGGATCGACGGCTCGGAGGAGCAACTGGAGGCGCTGCGCGCCGAAGCCTGCAAGACCGGCGAGATGATTAAGCTCAACGAGGAGAAGCTGCCCGGCTGCTATCTCCACCGCACTGCCGTCAACGACGTGGCCCGGGTGGAGCACCGCACCTTTATCTGCTCCGAAAAGGAAGAGGACGCCGGCCCCACCAACAACTGGATGGCCCCCGCCGACGCCTACAAAATGCTGTACGACATCGCCCGCGGCAGCTATCAGGGCCGTACCATGTATGTGATCCCCTATTCCATGGGACCCGTGGGCAGCCCCTTCGCCAAATACGGCATCGAGCTGACCGACTCCATCTATGTGGTGCTGAACATGGCCATCATGACCCGGGTGGGCCAGGCCGTGCTGGACGCACTGGGCGACAGCGACGACTGGGTTCGCGGCCTGCACTGCAAGTGCCAGATCGATGAGGAGAAGCGGTACATCTGCCACTTCCCCCAGGACAACACCATCATCTCCGTCAACTCCGGCTACGGCGGCAACGTGCTGCTGGGCAAAAAATGCTTCGCGCTGCGGATCGCCTCCAATCTCGGCCGGCAGGAGGGCTGGATGGCCGAGCACATGCTGATTCTGGGCGTGGAGGATCCCCAGGGCGAGGTGAAATACATCGCCGCCGCCTTCCCCTCCGCCTGCGGCAAGACCAACCTGGCCATGCTGATCCCGCCGGAGGTTTACCGTAAGAAGGGCTACAAGGTCTGGTGCGTGGGCGACGACATCGCCTGGATGCGCATAGGCGAGGATGGCCGCCTGTGGGCGGTGAACCCGGAGAACGGCTTCTTCGGCGTGGCCCCCGGCACCAACGAAAAATCCAACCCCAACGCGCTGGCCTCTACCAGACGGGGCACCATCTTCACCAACGTGGCGCATAACCTGGACGACAACACCGTGTGGTGGGAGGGCCTGGACAAGAATCCGCCCAAGAACGCCCTCAACTGGAAGGGTGAGAAGTGGGATTGCACCGACGGCTCCAAGGGCGCGCATCCCAACTCCCGCTTTACCGCGCCGGCGAAAAACTGCCCCTGCATCTCCTCTGAGTTCGATTCCGGCAAGGGCGTGCCGATTTCCGCCATCGTGTTCGGCGGCCGCCGCGCCAAGACCGCGCCCCTGGTGTACCAGTCCCGCGACTGGGATAACGGCGTGTTTGTCGGTTCCATCATGGCTTCCGAAACTACCGCCGCCGCCACCGGCGCCGTGGGCGTGGTGCGCCGCGATCCCATGGCCATGCTGCCCTTCTGCGGCTATCACATGGCCGATTACTGGGCCCACTGGCTGGAGATGGGCCGCAAGCTGGGCGACAAGGCCCCCAAGATCTTCAACGTCAACTGGTTCCGCACCGATGACGAGGGCCATTTCATCTGGCCGGGCTTCGGCGATAACCTGCGGGTGCTGGAGTGGATCCTGAAGCGTTGCGAGGGCAAGGCCGACGCGGTGGAAACCCCCATCGGCTACGTCCCCCATGCGGAGGATATCAACCTGGAGGGGTTGGACTTCTCCCTCGATACCCTGAAATCTATCCTGGAGATCGACAGGAGCCTTTGGACCGCGGAAGCGGAGGGAATTGCCGAATTCTACAAGAAATTCGGCGACCGTCTCCCCGCAGAGCTGAAGAAGCAGTTGGAGGGCCTGGAGGCCCGCCTGAAATAAGCGAAAACTATAAAATCGCTCCTGCCGCAAACGCTGGAG
>CAKTTT010000014.1 GCA_934615635.1 uncultured Eubacteriales bacterium
GGGACAATGTGGGTATTCCCATCGAGCTGGCCCTGGCCGCGGTGGATCAGCGGCTGCGGGAGGAGGGCATCCGGGGCGACGTTTCCATTGTGGTGGGGGGCAGCATCCGCAGCAGCGCCGACGTGGTGAAGGCCATCGCCCTGGGAGCGGACGCGGTGTACATCGCCACCGCCGCCCTGCTGGCTTTGGGCTGTCACCTCTGCCGAAGCTGCTACAGCGGCAACTGCAACTGGGGCATCGCTACCCAAAAGCCGGAGCTGACCCGCCGGCTCAACCCCGACGTGGGCTGCGAGCGGCTGGTGCATCTGGTGAGGGCCTGGAACCACGAGATCAAGGAGATGATGGGCGGCATGGGCATCAATTCCATCGAGGCCTTGCGGGGCAACCGTCTGATGCTCCGGGGCGTGGGACTGACCCAGAAGGAGCTGGATATCCTGGGGATCAAGCACGCGGGCGAATGAAGGGAAGCGCCACTGAAACGAAAACCGATGGGAAGGGCGGGCTGGCCGTTTATGAAACGCATATACGTCAATGAAAAATGGTGTCTGGGCTGTCATCTGTGCGAATATTACTGCGCCTTCGCTAACTCCGGCGGAACGGATATGGCCCGCACCCTGCAGGGGGTGGAGATTCATCCCCGGATCCGCATCGAGGAGCGGGGCGCGGTGAGCTTCGCCGTGTCCTGCCGCCACTGTGAGGAGCCGCTGTGCGTCAAGGGCTGCATATCCGGCGCCCTGACGGTGGAAAAGGGCGTGATAGCCATCAATCGGGATAAATGCGTGGGCTGTTACACCTGCATCCTCTCCTGCCCCTACGGCGCGATCATGCCCTCCCCGGAGGGGGCGGTGCAGAAATGCGAGCTGTGCGTGCGGAACAAGGATGGAGAGCCGGCCTGCGTCAAGGGCTGCCCAAACCGGGCTATCGTATTTGAGGAGCGGTGACCGGCCGCCGGCACACGCAAACAGCCCGGAGAGCCGGGCGGGAAAGGAAGGAGACCCCCATGCGTTATGTGATAATAGGCAACTCGGCCGCGGCGGTGGGCTGTATCGAGGGCATCCGCCAATTGGATAAAGGCGGCTCCGTCACGGTGATATCCAGCGAGCCCTACCATACCTATTCCCGGCCGCTGATCTCCTATCTGCTGTGGGGAAAGACCACCGAGGAGGGGATGAAATATCGCCCCGACGGCTTTTATGAGAATAACGGCTGCCGGACCATGCTGGGACGCGCCGCCGTGGGGATCGATCCGGAGAAGAAGCAGGTGACGCTGGACGGGGGAGAGACCCTGCCCTACGACAAGCTGCTGGTGGCCGCCGGTTCCCGGCCCTTCGTGCCGCCTATGGAGGGACTGGACAGGGTGAAAAACAGCTTCACCTTCATGTCCTTGGATGACGCCAGGGAGCTGGGAGAGGCGCTGCGGCCGGACAGCCGGGTGCTGGTGGTGGGCGCGGGACTTATCGGTCTCAAATGCGTGGAGGGCATCCGGGACCGGGTGGGCGAGGTGACGGTGGCGGATTTGGCCGGCCGGATCCTGCCCAGCGTGCTGGACGAGGCGGGCGCGGCCCTTATGCAGCGGCATATCGAGTCCCATGGCGTGCGGTTCCTGCTGGGGGACAGCGTGGCCGCTTTCGAAGGAAATACCGCCAGAATGAAAAGCGGTGCATCGGTGGATTTCGACATTCTGGTGACGGCGGTGGGGGTGCGCCCCAACACCGAGCTGGTGAAAGAGGCGGGCGGCCTGGTCCGCAAGGGCATCGTCATCGACGAATACGGCCGTACCAGTCTGCCGGATGTGTATGCCGCCGGCGACTGCACCGAAAGCCACGACATCACCGTGGACGAAAACCGGATTCTGGCTCTGCTGCCCGCCGCCTATATGCAGGGGGAATGCGCCGGTCTTGACATGGCCGGCGGCGAACGCCCCTACGATAAGGCCATTCCCATGAACGCGGCCGGCTTTTTCGGCCTCCACATGATCACGGCGGGCAGCTATGTGGGGGAGGGCCGGGTGATCCCGCAGAAGGAGGGCTACAAGCGGCTCTTCTTCGAGGACGGGGTGCTCAAGGGCTATATCCTCATCGGCAACGTGGAGCGGGCGGGGATCTACACCTCCCTGATCCGGGAGAGGACGCCTTTGTCCTCCATCGATTTCGAGCTGATTCAGGAAAAGCCCCAGCTCATGGCTTTTTCCCGGAAGGACCGGGCGGCGGTCCTCAGCCGGCATGTATGAAGCATACGCAGGAAAGGCGGCATGACGAATGACCCATATCACAGCGGGGGATAGGCATTTCAAGATCCTGAACGAGATGGTGCGGGAGGCGGCGGACGACACGGTGGTGATCGACGACTGCCTGGGGCAGCGGTATATCGGCAGCGGCCTGGCGGGCAAGAAGCTGGTGATCAACGGCACGCCCGGCAACGCGCTGGGCGCCTATCTGGACGGCGCGACCATCGTAGTGCGGGGCAACGCCCAGGACGCGACCGGCGACACCATGAACGACGGCCTGATCTGTATCCACGGCTCCGCCGGAGACGCCACCGGCTATGCCATGCGGGGGGGCACCATCCTGGTGGAGGGAAACACCGGTTACCGGGCGGGTATCCATATGAAGGCCTATGAGGACCGGCTCCCCACCCTGGTGATCGGCGGCAGAGCGGGAAGCTTCCTGGGGGAATATCAGGCGGGCGGCCTCATCGTGGTGTTGAATCTCACCGACGGGGAGGGAAGGTTTTCCTGCAATTTCTGCGGTACGGGGATGCATGGCGGCAAGATTGTGGTCCGCAGCCGGGAGATGCCCACCGGGCTGCCGCCTCAACTGGCGGTGCGGGAGGCCTCCGCCGACGATATGGCTCAGATCGAGACCTGTCTCGCCAGCTTCTGCGAGGCCTTCGGCAGGAAGAGGGAGGAGCTGGATACCCTGCCCTTTTTTGTGCTGACCCCCAATTCCAAAAATCCGTATAAACAGCTGTATACCTACCGATGATTATGGTATACTGGACACAGCCCGAAATTTTTTGGCAGAGAAGAGAGGCGGCTGCGTCCCGGCGTTCGTGGGAAGAGGAATCGGAAGCGCGATGGCGTGGAGAGCGCCGCGGAGGAAGGCCGCCCCTGGCTGGCGCGGGTGGATCCCGTCCGGGTGAAAAGCATCGGTGTGTAAACGCCCGCTTCTCTTTTATAGAAGCCTTTGCGGGGCGCTGAATGCGGCCGGGGCGCGGCCGATCCCGGTGGTTCCCGGCCTTTTTAAAGCCAGGTGGGGCCCCTTCCGCCCCGCCATGCTTCGCGGCAGCGGATCCCAAAGCTTCCGCCGCCGGCCCGGGCGGCAAAAGGGAGCCGGAGGGGCTCCTCCTGTGTCTGTAAACAGCACACAGCCCGCCGGCGCGGGCTTTTGTCCGGCGGTCGCCGGTGATATAGGCTGTCAACATTCTATAAGCGGGAAAACCCGCCGGAGGTGCGTCATGGATTATACCGTCAGCGAGGTGCTCCAGTTCGTCCGGGAAAACGATGTGAAGTTTGTCCGGCTGGTTTTCTGCGACATCTGCGGAACCATCAAAAACATTGCGGTCACGGCGGAGGAGCTGCCCCGGGCCTTTGAGTCGGGGATCACCTTCGACGCCTCGGCTATCCGGGGCTTCACAGGGGCAGCGCAATCCGACCTGTTGCTCTTCCCCGATCCCTCCACCCTGGCGGTGCTGCCCTGGCGTCCCCAGCAGGGACGGGTGGCCCGCTTCTTCTGCTCCGTCCGCTATCCGGACGGCCGTCCCTTTGAGGGGGACGCCCGAGCCGTGCTGGCCGCCGCCGAGGAGGAACTGCGCCACGCCGGGCTCGCCTGCCGGGTGGGAGCGGAGTGCGAATTCTATCTGTTTGAAACCGACGACTGGGGCAAGCCCACCCGGGTGACCCAGGACGATGCGGGCTATCTGGACGTGGCGCCCCTGGACAAGGGGGAAAACGTCCGGCGGGATATCTGCCTCATGCTGGAGCAGATGGGCATCCGTTTTGAAAGCTCTCACCACGAGCAGGGGCCGGGGCAGAACGAGATCGATTTCCGGTATAACGACGCCCTGGCGGCGGCGGACGATTTCACCGCTTTCAAGATGGCGGTGAAGGCGGTGGCGGCCCGCAACGGCCTGTTCGCCTCCTTCATGCCCAAGCCGGTGCCGGAGGCCAGCGGCAACGGCCTGCATCTGAACCTCTCCCTAGCCCGGGGCGGAAAAAACATTTTCGTCAACGCTCCCGACCGCCATTCCCCTGAAGCGGAGAGCTTTATCGCCGGCATACTGGCGCATGTCCGGGAGATGACCGCTTTTCTCAACCCCCTGCCCAATTCCTACGAGCGGCTGGGACGGATGGATGCGCCGCGGTATGTCACCTGGTCCCATGAGAATCGCTCCCAGCTCGTCCGGATTCCTTCCGGCAAGGGGGATTTCGCCCGGATGGAGCTGCGCTCCCCCGATCCCGCCTGCAATCCGTATGTGGCCTACACGCTGCTGCTGCGGGCGGGACTGGACGGCATCAACCGACGGCTGCCCCTCTGCCCGGCCTGCGACATCAACTTCCACGCCGCGGATGCCGCCGTGCTGGAAGGATTGGAGCGGCTGCCCTCCGGCCTGGAGGAGGCCATCGCTGCCGCCAGGGAGAGCGCCTTTGTGCAATCCGCCCTGCCGGAGCAGATCCGGGAGGCCTTTTTCGCCATCCGGGAGGAGGAGTGCCGGCGCTGCGCCCAGGCGGAGAATCCCCTGGAAATGCAGCATACGCTGTACTTTAGGACGGTATGACGGTCCGGCTGCCCCGAAAGCTAAAACGGAAAGGCGGGAATGGGCGTTATGGGCGGAACCCTCTTGGTATCCGGCTCGGATAAGGGCCGGGAATTCCTTCTGCAGTTGCTGAAGGAGGAGGATTGCCAGCCGGTGACGCCGGCGGCCTCCGGCGACGAGGCCCGGCGGCTCATCACGCAATGCGACTTCGATCTCATCCTCATCAACGCCCCTGCGGCGGGGGAAAAGGGCCCCTCCCTGGCGGTTTTCGCCGTGGAAAACACCACCGCCGCCGTCCTCCTTCTGGTTAAAGCGGAGGCCGCGGACGAGACGGCGGCCCAGGTGGAGCGGGAAGGGGTGCTGGTGTTGGCCAAGCCCTTTGGCCGGGCGATGTTTTCCCAAACCCTTCGGCTGGGATTGGCTGCCCGGCGGCGGATGCTGGGCCTGCGGGATGAAAACGTCCAGCTACAGAAAAAAATCGAGGAAATCCGGCTGGTGGACCGGGCCAAATGTGTGCTGATCCAGGTGCTGTCCATGACCGAGCCGCAGGCCCACCGGTATCTGGAAAAGGAGGCCATGGATCGGCGGGTCACCCGCCGGGAGGTGGCGGAGCAGGTCCTGCGGACCTATGAGCCATCCACTTGAAAGCGAATCTGAAACCCAAACGGAAAGGCGCGGATGCAAAAGATGGAAGAAAAGGGCTATCTGATTCTGGAGGACGGCACAGTTTTCCAAGGGGTCCCCTTTGGGGCGGCGGAGGAAACGGTGGGCGAGGTGGTGTTCACCACCGCCATGACCGGTTATCTGGAAACGCTGACCGATCCCAGCTATTACGGCCAGATCGTGGTGCAGACCTTCCCGCTGATCGGCAATTACGGGGTGATTCCCGCGGATTTCGAAAGCGGCGCTCCTCGGCTGCGGGGCTATATTGTGCGTGAATGGTGTCAGGAACCCTCCAACTTTCGTTGTGCCGGGGGTCTTGACGCTTTTTTAAAAAAAGAAGGGATCCCCGGCCTTTCGGGCGTCGATACCAGGGCGCTGACCCGGATTGTGCGGGAGCACGGGGTGATGAACGGCCGGATCGGCCGGGAGGCGGCCCTTACCCCCGCCGAGCGGGAGGCGGTGCGGGCCTATCGGGTGGCCGGCGCGGTGGCGGCGGTGAGCCGTCATGCTCCGGAGGTTCAGGAGCCGGAGGGGGAGCCGCTGTGCCATGTGGTGCTGTGGGATTTCGGCGCCAAGCGGAACATCCGGCGGGAGCTGGTGAAACGGGGCTGCCGGGTGACGACGGTGGATGCGGCCGCCACGGCGGCGGATATTCTGGCGCTGAAACCGGACGGGCTCATGCTCTCCAACGGCCCCGGCGATCCGGCGGAAAACGTGCGGATCGTGGAGGAGCTGCGCAAATTGACGGACACGGGGCTGCCCGCCTTCGGTATTTGTCTGGGGCACCAGTTGCTGGCCCTGGCCATGGGCGGACGGACGGAAAAGATGAAATACGGCCACCGGGGGGCCAACCAGCCGGCGGTGCGCACCGCGGACGGGCGGGTGTTCATCACCAGCCAGAACCACGGTTACGCCGTGGTGGGGGATTCCCTGCCCGGGACGGCGGCGGTGAGCTACGTAAACGGCAACGACGGAAGCTGTGAGGGCGTGACCTATACCCACCGTCCCGCCTTTTCGGTTCAGTTCCATCCGGAGGCCGCGGGAGGGCCTCAGGACACCTCGTTTCTGTTCGACGACTTTATCCGCCTGATGAAGGGAGAGGACGCACAATGCCGCTGAATCCATCCATCCGCAAGGTCATGGTCATCGGCTCCGGGCCGATCGTCATCGGCCAGGCGGCCGAATTCGATTACGCCGGCACCCAGGCCTGCCGCGCTCTGAAGGAGGAGGGCCTGGAGGTGGTGCTGGTCAATTCCAACCCCGCCACCATCATGACCGACCAGCATATGGCGGATAAAATTTATATCGAGCCGCTGACCCTGGACATCGTCAAGCGGATCATCGAAAAGGAGCGGCCGGACAGCCTGCTTTCCACCCTGGGAGGGCAGACGGGGCTGACTCTGTCCATGCAGCTCGCCAAGGAGGGCTTTCTGGAGAAGCAGGATGTGCGGCTGCTGGGCGCCCGGCCGGAAACCATCGACAAGGCGGAGGACCGCCAGCTATTCAAGGATACCATGGAAGCGATTGGACAGCCGGTGATCCCCTCCGAGGTGGTCACCGACCTGGAAGCGGCCATGGCTTTCGCGGAGGGGATCGGCTACCCCGTCATCGTCCGGCCCGCCTTCACCCTGGGAGGCAGCGGCGGCGGCATCGCGGCCACGCCGGAGGAGCTGCGGGAGATCGCCGGCAACGGCCTGCGGATGTCCCCCATCCATCAGATTCTGGTAGAAAAGGGGATCGCCGGCTGGAAGGAGATCGAATTCGAGGTCATGCGGGACAGCCGGGGCAACGTCATCACCGTGTGCAGCATGGAAAACTTCGACCCGGTGGGCGTGCATACCGGCGACAGCATCGTCGTCGCCCCCACCGTCACCCTGTCGGATAAGGAATACCAGATGCTCCGCACCGCGGCGCTGGACATCATCACCGCCCTGGAGGTGGAGGGGGGCTGCAACTGCCAGTTCGCCCTGCATCCCGACAGCTTCGAGTACGCGGTGATCGAGGTCAATCCCCGGGTATCCCGTTCCTCCGCCCTGGCCTCCAAGGCCACCGGCTATCCCATCGCCAAGGTGGCGGCCAAAATCGCGGTGGGCTACACCCTGGATGAGATCCGCAACGCGGTCACCGGCACCACCTACGCCTGCTTCGAACCGGCGCTGGATTACGTGGTGGTGAAGATGCCCAAGTGGCCCTTCGACAAGTTCGTTTACGCCCAGCGGACCCTGGGCACCCAGATGAAGGCCACCGGCGAGGTCATGGCCATCGGCCAGAGCTTTGAGGAGGCGATGATGAAGGCGGTTCGAGGGGCGGAGATCGGCCGCGACAGCCTCCTCACCCCCGGCCTGGTGGCCCTGTCCGACGGGGAGGTCCGGGAGAAACTGGCCGTCTGCGACGACAACCGGCTGTTCGTGATATATGAAGCCCTGCGCCGGGGCGTGACGCCGGAGGAGATCCACGCCGTCACCAGGATCGACCGCTGGTTCCTCTGCAAGCTGCGCCATCTTGCCGAGATGGACCGGCTGCTGGAGGCGGGGCCCCTGGACGCCGCTCTCTACCGCCGGGCCAAGCGGCTGGGCTATCCCGACAAGGTGATCGCCCGCCTGAGCGGCGGGGATATCGAGGCGGCCGGCGGACCGCTGCCTCCCGTCTATAAAATGGTGGATACCTGCGCGGCGGAGTTTGCCGCCCAGACCCCCTATTTTTATGGCTGCGCCGAGGGGGAAAACGAGGCGGCGGCATTTATCGCCGCCCATCCCACCGGCCGCAAAACGGTGATCGTCTTCGGCTCCGGCCCCATCCGGATAGGGCAGGGCATCGAGTTTGACTACGCCTCCGTCCACTGCGTCTGGGCGCTGAAGGAAGCGGGCTACGACGTGGTGATCGTCAACAACAACCCGGAAACGGTTTCCACCGATTTCGACACCGCCGACCGGCTGTACTTCGAGCCCCTCACCGAGGAGGACGTGGCGGGCATCATCCGCACCGAGCGGCCCTACGGCGTGGTGGTGGCCTTCGGGGGACAAACGGCCATCAAGCTCACCAAATTTCTCAGCCGCAGCGGGGTGCGGATCCTGGGCACCTCCGCCGACAGCATCGACCGGGCGGAGGACCGGGAACGGTTCGACGAGCTGCTGGAGGAGCTGGAAATCAAGCGTCCCCAGGGTTTCACCGTCATGTCGGCGGAAGAGGCGCTCCGGGTGGCCGACCGGATCGGCTATCCCGTGCTGCTGCGTCCCTCCTACGTGCTGGGCGGGCAGAACATGATCATCGCCTTCACCCCCGACGACGTGAAGGAATACATGGCCATCATCCTGCGGCAGAACATCGAAAACCCGGTGCTGGTGGACAAATACCTGATGGGCACCGAGCTGGAGGTGGATGCCATCTGCGATGGGGAGGACGTCCTCATTCCGGGCATTATGGAGCATGTGGAGCGGGCGGGCATCCATTCCGGCGATTCCATCGCCGTCTATCCCGCCTGGAACATCGACGACCGGCAGCGGGAGCGGATCGTGGACTGCTCCAGACGATTGGCGGTGTCCCTGGAAACCAGGGGCCTGATCAATATTCAGTATCTGATTTATCAGGATGAGCTGTACGTCATCGAGGTCAACCCCCGCTCCTCCCGGACCATCCCCTATATCAGCAAGGTCACCGGCGTGCCCATGGTGGATCTGGCCACCCGGGCCATGCTGGGAGAGAAGCTGGCCGACATGGGTTACGGCACCGGCCTATACAAAACTTCCGCCTATGTGGCGGTGAAGGTGCCGGTTTTCTCCTTTGAAAAGCTCACCAACGTGGATACCCATCTGGGACCGGAGATGAAATCCACCGGCGAGGTGCTGGGCATTGCCGGCACCCGGGACGAGGCGCTGTACAAGGGCTTGATCGCCGCCGGCTACCGCCTGGAGAAAAAAGGGGGCGTCTTCCTCACCGTCCGGGATTCGGACAAGGCGGAGATCGCCGACGTGGCCAAAAAATACCACGAGCTGGGCTTCGCGCTCTACGCCACGGCGGGCACCGCGGCGGTGCTGCGCCGCCGGGGGCTGCCGGTGACGGAGGTGAGGAAGATCCACGAATCCGCCGACAATCCTCTGGCCCTGCTGGAAAGCGGCAGGGTGAACATCATCGTCTCCACCTCCTCCAGGGGGCGGATCCCCACCCTGGACGATGTGAAGATCCGCCGCAAAGCGGTGGAGCGGAGCATCCCCTGCCTGACCTCCCTCGATACCGCCGGGGTGGTGGCGGACAGCATCCGCAGCCGCTATTCCCCCCACTGCACCGAGCTGGTGGACATCAACCACCTGCGCGGGGAACGGCCCCGGCTGGCCTTTACCAAAATGGAGGGCTGCGGCAACGATTATATTTATTTCAACTGCCTGGATCAGAGGATCGACAATCCCGAGGGGCTGTCCATCCGGCTGGCGGATCGGCACAAGGGCATTGGGGGAGACGGCGCGGTGCTGATCTGCCCCTCCGACGTGGCGGACGCGAAAATGCGGATGTTCAACCTGGACGGCAGCGAGGGCAAGATGTGCGGCAACGCCATCCGCTGCGTGGGCAAGTACCTGTACGATAACGGCATCTGCCGCAAGGAGGAACTGACCATCGACACCCTCAGCGGCATAAAGCGGCTGTGGCTGCACAAATACAACGGCGTCGTGCGGCGGGCCACGGTGGCTATGGGCCCGGCGGAGCTGCGGCCGGAGAAGATCCCGGTGAGGCTGCCCGGCGGCCTGGCGGTGGATCGGCCGGCGGTGCTGGCGGGGACGGAATACCGGATCACCTGCGTGTCCATGGGCAACCCCCACTGCGTTATCTTCTGCGACGAGCCGGATCTGCTGGAGCTGGAAAAAATCGGTCCGGCCATCGAGTGCGATCCCCTCTTCCCCGAGCGGGTGAATGTGGAGTTCATCGCCGTGCTGGACGATCACACCCTGAAAATGCGGGTGTGGGAGCGGGGGAGCGGAGAAACCTGGGCCTGCGGCACCGGCGCCTGCGCGGCGGCGGTGGCGGCGGTGGAAAACGGCTTCTGCCCCAAGGGGGAGGAGGTCACGGTCAAGCTCAAGGGGGGAGACCTGGTGATCCGCTACACCGATGAAACCGTCTATCTCACCGGCGGCGCGGAAAAGATTTACGACGGCGTGGTGGAATTGTGATCCCCCGCCTGGAAAGGACGAAGCGGTATGCGCGTGAACGAGCATTATAAGGATTTGCAGGAAAGCTATTTGTTTTCCACCATCGCCCGGAAGGTGTCCGCCTATCAGGCGGCCCACCAGGAGGCGGATATCGTCCGGCTGGGCATCGGGGACGTGACCCGGCCCCTCTGCCCGGCGGTGGTGGAGGCCATGACCCAGGCGGTGCGGGAGATGGGAGAAGCCGCCACCTTCCGCGGCTACGGGCCGGAGCAGGGCTATGATTTTCTTCGGGACGCGGTGAAGGAGGAGTACGCCGGCCGGGGCGTCGCGCTGGAACGGGACGAAATCTTCATCAGCGACGGCGCCAAAAGCGACGTGGGCAACATCCTGGACCTGTTCGACCGGGACAACGCGGTGCTGGTGCCCGATCCGGTCTACCCGGTTTATGTGGACACCAACCTCATGGCGGGGCGGACCATCCTTTATCTGGACGCGGGGGAGGAGAACGGCTTCCTGCCCATGCCCGATCCGTCGGTGCGGGCGGATCTGATCTATCTGTGCTCTCCCAACAACCCCACAGGCGCGGTATATACCAGGGAGCAACTGCGGCAATGGGTGGACTACGCCCGGGAATGCGGTGGGATCATTCTGTTTGACGCCGCCTATGAGGCCTTTGTGGCGGACGCCGCCCTGCCTCGGAGCATTTTGGAGATTCCGGGGGCCCGGGAATGCGCCGTGGAGTTCTGCTCTCTTTCCAAAACCGCCGGCTTCACCGGCACCCGCTGCGGCTACACCGTGGTGCCCATGGAGCTGCAGGCCGGGGGGCTTTCCCTCAACCGTATGTGGCTGCGCCGCCAGACCACCAAGTTCAACGGCGTTTCCTATGTGGTGCAGCGGGGCGCGGCGGCGGTTTTCACGCCGGAGGGGCAGCGGCAGATCCGGGCGGACATCGATTACTATCGGGAAAACGCCCGGATAATCGCGGAGGCCATGCGGGAGATGGGCATCTGGTTCACCGGCGGGGAGAATTCCCCCTATATCTGGTTGAAATGTCCCGGCGGCCGGGAATCCTGGGAGTATTTCGATTATCTGCTGGAAAACGCCCGGGTGGTGGGAACCCCCGGAGCCGGTTTCGGCCGCAACGGCCGGAATTTTTTCCGGCTCACCGCTTTCGGCGATCACGAGCGGACAAGGGAAGCGATCCGGCGGATCCGGGCGTTGGGATGAGAGTACGACGCCCCTTCCTTCATTTGACTTGACGGACCCCCGAGCATGGGCTTTACAGCCCGCGCCCGGGGGTCTTGGCGTTGTTTCGGCAAAGGAATCCATGGGCCGCCTCCCGGGGGCGAGCAGCGGGCTTTAGCGCGGGACAAGGGGGAGAGGGGCATGAACGGAATTTGGAGGCGGGGGAAAGGGCCGCTTAGGATAAGGCTTCTCTTCTGCGGTCCGCGTCCGGGATATCCGGACGCAGCTTGGGACGGTCTCCGAAGCCGCCCGAGGCTGCGGGAAAGTCGGCGCCCTCCGGCGTGGGGCGGCTGGCTAAGAGGTGAGGAAGGAGCGGGGAGGCGTCGTCGTTTTGCACGACGGAAGCGTGAAGCGCGGTTCTCTTATGCCCCCGGTTTGTTTGCCAGAAGGGTTTATGCGCCGCGATTGAACAATCCCTCCTGGACAAGGAGACGTATACATGCCGCCAAGGCGATTCTTTTAAAAAACGGGCGCGCAGAGCATGAGCGCCCGCTTTTCCGCGGCTTTTTCGTATGTTGCGGCCGGTTTGGGATATGCTAATGCAAAAACCAACAAATGGGAGTGTCGCCGCAGTGGATTATCCATCGATCTGGCAGGAGGAAAAAGCGCCCCAGCCCTTCGCGGGCCAAACCGGGCTGCAGAAAAACGAATCAAAAACCTATGAAACGGTGATTGTGGGAGCGGGACTGTGCGGTCTGCTGACCGCCTATCGGCTGATGGAGAAGGGGGTCCATTCCATCGCCATTGTGGATGCGGGAGAGCTGGCGGGAGGGGTCACCGCCAGGACCACCGCCAAAATCACCTCCCAGCACGGGCTGATCTACGACCGGCTGCTCCAAGGACTGGGAAGGGAAAAGGCCTGGGCGTATGCCCAGGCCAATCAGGAGGCGGTGGAAGCCTTCGCGGCGTTGGCGGAGCGGTTCCCCTGCGATTTCCGGCGCTGCGGCTCGGTGGTTTACGCCGCGGAGGAGAAGGATGCGGAGCAGGTGGAGCGGGAGCTGCAGGCGGCCCTGCGGGTGGGGCTTCCCGCCGCGCCGATGCGGGGGCAGCCGCTGCCCTTCCCGGTGGCGGCCGGGGTTCGGTTTGAGAATCAGGCCCGGTTCCATCCGCTGAAATTTGCCTATGCCCTGGCCGCCTGCCTGGCCCCCAAGGTGGATTTTTATCTGCACACCACAGCGCTGCATCCCCGCAAGGGAGGCGTGGACGGGGTGCTGCACACCACAGCGGGAACCCTTCACGCGGACAACGTGGTGGTGGCCACCCACTTTCCCTTTATGGACAAGCCCGGCTTCTATTTCGCCCGGGTGTGGCAGGAACGCTCCTATGTGTTGGCGATTCGGAACGTGCCGGCGCTGGAGGATCTTTACTGGGGCGCGGGGGAAAAGGGCTGGTCCTTCCGGCCCTGCGAGGGAGGGCTGCTGGTGGGCGGCGGCTCCCACAAATCCGGTCATGAGGGGCGGCAGGCCCATTTTGACCGGCTGGAGGCGGCCACCAAATCCTGGTATCCCCAGCGGGAGGTCACGGCGCAGTGGTCGGCCCAGGACTGCATGACCCACGACGGCATCCCGTATATCGGCCGGTATAAGCAGCTGGACGGGCAGTTGGCCGCCCGGGCGTTTGTGGCCACCGGCTTCAATAAATGGGGGATGACCGGCAGCATGGTGGCCGCGGACCTCATCAGCAGCGAGATCGCCGGCAGGGAAAGTCCTTACGCGGAGGTGTTCTCCCCTTCCCGGTTCGATCCCGGCATGAAGGCGAAGCGGTTCATCATGGAAAACACCGATATGCTGAAAAATTATATCGGCGGCTACATGGAGCTGCCGCCGGAAACCGCCGCCTCCCTGAAGCCGGGAGAGGGCCGGATCCTGCAGGTGGACGGCCAGCGGGTGGGAGCGTACAAGGACACCGACGGCACGATCTACACCGTCAAGCCGGTATGCACCCACATGGGCTGCATATTGGAATGGAACCAGGACGAGTGCTCCTGGGACTGTCCCTGTCACGGCTCCCGTTACGACGTTACCGGGAAGATCCTCAACAATCCCGCCCTGGAGCCCTTGGGGAAAACCACGCTGGGAGAGGAACAAGGGAAATAAATTTCAAGGGGAAACCCGCATAACCACGCGGTTTTCCGGCAAAATAAGGCTGATAGCAATCTTTGCGGAAGAAAGGGTGTTTTTAGGTGGATGTGACAGGACAGGAATATAGGCAGATGAGCAAGCAGGCGGCGCCCAAGTCGCCGGTGCTTCTCAACTGCATCAAGGCCTTCCTGGTGGGCGGGCTGATCTGCACCATCGGCCAGGTGGAGGTGAACCTCCTGGTGAACGCGGGGATGGAGATCAAGGATGCGCGGCTGCTCTGCTCGGTTTCCCTGGTGCTGCTGAGTATCATTCTCACCGGCTTCAACGTGTACGACAATATCGCCAAGCACGCGGGAGCGGGCACCCTGGTGCCCATCACCGGCTTTGCCAACGCCGTGGCGTCCCCGGCCATCGAGTTCAAAACCGAGGGGCTGGTCACCGGCCTGGGGGCCAAGATGTTCATTATCGCCGGGCCGGTACTGGTTTACGGCATCACGGCGGCGACCATATACGGACTCATCCGGTATATCGCCGGGTTGTTTTAGGAAGGAGGGAGCCATATGCCGGAACGCAAGGGCCAATACACCGTGCTGATGTCCAGCCGCCCCACCATCCTGGGATATGCGGCGGTGGTGGGAAAGAAGGAGGGGGAGGGCCCCCTGGGGCGGTATTTCGACTATATCTTTGAGGACACGACCCTGGGGGAGAAAACCTGGGAGAAGGCGGAAAGCGCCCTCCAACGGGAGGCCTTCACCCGGGCGCTGGATAAGGCGGGGCTGTCTCCCTCTCAGATCCACTACCTTTTCGCGGGGGATCTGCTCAACCAGAACATCGCCTCCACCTTCGGTATGCGGGAGAGCAATGTGCCGCTGCTGGGCCAGTTCGGCGCCTGCTCTACCATGGCGCAGACCTTGGGGATGGCGGCGGTATTCGTGGACAGCGGCGCGGCGGATCTCTGCAGCGCGGTGACCTCCTCCCACTTCTGCACGGCGGAACGACAGTTCCGTTTCCCGCTGGAATACGGCGGCCAGCGCACCCCCACCGCCCAATGGACCGCCACCGCCTCCGGCTCCGCCGTGGTGGGGATGGGGGGCAGCGGGGTGCATATCGCCGCGGTCTGCTTCGGCCGAATCAACGACCTGGGCATCACCGACGCCAACAATATGGGCGCGGCCATGGCGCCGGCTGCGGCGGACACCATCGCCAACTTCCTCACGGATACCGCCACCACGCCGGAGGACTATGATCTGATCGTTACCGGGGATCTTTCACAGGTGGGCTCCGAGCTGCTGCGGGATCTGCTGGAGCGCAAGGGGATCAAGTTGGGCAGCAAGCACGCGGACTGCGGACTGATGATGTATGACCGGGAAAAACAGGACGTTCACGCCGGCGGCTCGGGCTGCGGCTGTTCCGCTTCCATTCTGTGTTCCTATTTTCTCAGCAAGCTGGAGAAGAAGGAGCTGAACAACCTCCTTTTTGTCGCCACCGGTGCGCTGATGTCCCCCACCTCCTCCCAGCAGGGGGAATCCATTCCGGGAATCGCTCACCTGATTCATTTGACCTCCGCCTGACAAAGGAAAACGCAGCGCGGGGCACGCCTGAAGCCGGCCAAAAAAGCAGCCGCCCGGAACGGGCGGCTGTTCTGTTTGAGGGGGACGTCCGGCTGCTGCCGACCCCTTCCCTTCAGGATAAAAAGGAGCGGAGGCCGTGCACGGGCTTCCCCGTCTGGCAGCCATATGGGGGGCGCGGCCCACAGCCCCTTTTCCATCTCTCTGTTGCTCTTTGTTAAATAGCACAAACCGCCGCCCCATCCGGGCGGCCTTTTCTTTTGGGCGATCCATGGGAAACGCAGGCCCGGCTTTACCCGGCGGTTGGCGAAAAGGGCTTTGCAGCATCTTACCGCCGGACTCCTCTGCCGAGAGGTCCTTTCTGCGGCGGATGCCGATGAGACCTGTCATCGGTATTCAAGCTGGCGAAGCGAATGCGGCCCTCCTTGAAGGGAGCGGAGGCCTCCACCGGAGAAGGATGGCTGCGGCTATACCATCGGCGGGGAAGGCGGTAGGTCCCATCTTCTGCAAACGCTGTTGGTTGTTTAAACGCGTTGATGACGGATACCAGCGTGGCGCACGGCGGCGAGGACCTATTCCATTGCGCCGATGGAGAGCGAAGGCGGATATATAGGAAGATCTATAAAAGGTGGGGGAAGAAGGAAGCTGCCAACTCATAAAGTGAATATTTATCACTAAACAAGGTTGAATATGAGGTAGAAGTGTGGTAAAGTAAAGGAGAAAATCCCACAAAGATCCTGCCGACCCACCGTGGGGCCAAAAGCCATGCCGCCCCTATCGCCGTCCTGCCGGCGGCAGAGCGTCGGCGGTTTGACGGGAAACATACGGGAGGATCCTGCCGCAAGGATAGAAGGAGGAACCGGCTGAACGGCCGCGCCGGCCCGGATGCGGCGTTATAGGAGGCATCCCTTTTAACCATATATATTAAGCGAGGGCGCTCTGGATGCATACGGGACGGCAGGCGTCGGGCCATGGCTCCGGATGGATCAGAACGCTGCATGGCCGCCGCAGGCCACCTCCTTTCGAAGGGATGAAAGGTCGGGAAACCGGGAAAGGCCGAAGAAGCGGGGGGCAGAGCGGAAAGAGGGGAAGAATGGGAGGCGTGGCCGAAAATCATCATAGAACCCGGCCGCGGCTGAAATGGGCTGTGCCGGCCGGCGGCCTGTGCCTCGGCGGGAAAAATTCTTGTTATGGCGATCCATATCGGGGACAGAGGCGGGGCTTTTTCCCTTTGCGGGAGAAGGAGTTCCTTTATGTTCCGCAGCGGCCGTCTTATGGTAAAAGCGGAAACAGCGGCCGCCACGGAAAAGAGATGAAAGAAGAGAGCGATGATCGGGCGGCACCGATTTGGAAGGGGAGATCCGCAGGAAGAGAGAGTGGCAGGCGCGCGGCTGTTCCCTTCTTTCTTGGGGGGCCGACGGCGCTTACAAAGAGTGTGCTCCGGGGTGCAATATGGCGGGAGGCGTGATGGGAAAAGGGAGGCAGGCCATTCGCCGGGCGGCCCCTTTCATTGCCCCACGGCCCGGTACGGATGGCTGCGGGGCGGATCAGGAGATCGGCGTCGGAGGAAACCGGTTTTCGGATCGGCTGAGGATTGTGTACGGGCGGGAGGCGTGCTACAATGCGGGGTGAAAGGAGTCGATCAACGTGCTCAAGCCTCCACCCATCGGTATGCGGATCGTCAAATCCGCCGCCGCCGTGTTTCTGTGTTTTCTGTTGTCCCTGTTGCGGGGCCGATTCCTCCCCTTTTTAGGGCAAGGCGTCCCCTTTTACTCCGCCATCGCCGCCATTCTTTGTATGCAGCCCTACGTGTCGGGAAGCGTAAAAACCGCGCTGAACCGCACCGTGGGGACGGTTATCGGCGCGGCGGGCGGCACCCTCTTCCTGCTGGTGGAACGGGAAGCGGGGCTGCAGGGAATGCCGCTGCTGCGGGATCTGCTCTTGGCGATGTGCATAATTCCCCTGCTGTATGTCACGGTGGTGCTGAAAAAGACCACCGCCTCCTATATCACCTGCGTGGTTTTCCTAAGCATCACCGTGTCCCACGCGGCGGACGTCAATCCTTATCTGTTTGCGCTCAATCGAATGGCGGATACGCTCATCGGCATTTTTGTCTCTCTGCTGGTGAATGTGTCTCATCTGCCCCGGCGGCGGGATAAAAAAACGGTGTTTGTGTTGGGAGTGGACAATGTGCTGGCTCCTCCCGGCGAAAAGGTGCCCGCCGGGACCGCCATTCGCTTCAACCGGCTGGTGGAGCGGGGCGCGCTGATGACGGTGACCTCCTTCCGGTCCCCCGCCCAGTGGATGCCCCGGACCCAGGAGCTGGAGCTGCGGCTGCCGGTGATCACCATGTCCGGCGCGGCGCTGTACGACCGGCAGACGGCGACGTATCTCTACACTAGGCCCCTGTCTCCTTCCGTACGGGAAGCGGTAGAGGGAGTTTTTCGGGAATTTGGGCTGAACTGCTTCCTATACGCGGTTGTCCATCAGGTGATGCATGTGTATTACGGCGGCCTGACCAACCCAGCGGAAAAGGAGCTGGTGACCCGGCTCAGGGGAAACGCCCATGAAAACTTCGTCTGCGGGCCCCTTCCCGCCGGGTACGAGGCGCTGCGGATACTGGCCGTGGATACCACCGCCATGGCGGACAGGCTGGAGGCGGCGCTCAAGGCGCTGCCCTGTGCGGAAAGCATCCGAATCACCCGGCGTCCCTGCCGTCGGCGGGAGGGATACGTTTACATCGGGGTATATGCGCGGGAGGCTTCCCCGGCGGAGGCGCTGGACGAGCTGAAAAAGCGGGTGGGAGCCGACCGCGCGGTGGTATTCGGCGGCAGCGGGGGCGATGCGCCGCTGCTGGAGGCCGCGGACAGCGGCTATGCCCCCGACGGCGCGGACGGAGAGGTTGTGGCCGCCTGTGCCCATCGGTTCGCCGCCGGAGAGGGAGCGGCACTCAAGGTGGCGGAGGGACTCTTCGCAAAAAAGAGGAAGCAGTGAGGGAAGGGGGGAAGGAAGAATGGATCGGAAAAGGGTCACCGGGCTTGCGGCGCTTCTGCTGACGGTCGGGACGTTTTTTCTGCTTCTGCTTCCTTCCTCTTTTTGCATATCCGCCGCGCCGCCTTCTTTATGGATGGAAAGCGCCGAATCCGTCCACCCCGGGGATATTGTCAGCGTCGAGCTGTGGCTGACAGGGGAGGGGCTGGAGGCGGTGGAGGGGGCCCTGTGGTACGATGCCGCGTTCCTCAAGCTGATCGATATTACGGCGTCGCAGGAGCTGGCCGAGTGGCGACTGGAAGTCGGGCCGGATAATTCCTTTTTGCTGTTCGATTCCAGCGGAAAGGCTCCCGCGGGAGGGAGGG
Organism: uncultured Eubacteriales bacterium; assembly: GCA_934615635.1. Taxonomy (GTDB): domain Bacteria; phylum Bacillota; class Clostridia; order Oscillospirales; family Acutalibacteraceae; genus CAKTXU01. Next base: position 18,807 of record CAKTTT010000014.1, read on the forward strand.
TCCGGCTGCTGACCGTCCGCTTCCTTGTGCGCCATGAGGCCACCGCCGGTACGGCGGCTGTCGGCTTCACGGGCGGGCTGGCGCAGGGAGAGGAGAAGTATGCGCTGCCGGAGGCTTTTCACCGAATGGAAATCCTGGCCCCGCCGCCCAACGAGCCGGAGCTGGGGCTGCTGGAGACGGAAGGCGTGATCTTTACGCCCGCTTTTGATCCGGAAACGACCGCCTATGCCGCCAGTGTGTCCGCAGAGGTGGAAAAGCTGACGATCCGGGCGGAAGCGGCCAATAAGAGGAATACGGTTAAAATCGTGGAAAACCCGTTGAAGGAGGGGGCGGTGACCAATCAGTATGTCACCGTCACTACGCCGGAGGGAAGGAAACGGATTTACACCATCCAGGTCTTCCGTGAAAAAAAGGAGAAAACCACCCAGAGCAGAACAACGGCGGGGTCCGCCACCAGGCCGCCGACCAAAAGCACCGCGCAGGGGACCGAGCCTTCCGCCAGCAAAGAGGGGAGCGGGATAAACGACCTTATCGAGCTGGTAGTAGAAGGATACGATATGCGCCCCGCCTTTCGCCGGGATATAACGGCCTACCGGGTGAGCCTGCCCTATGAGGCAGCCGGGGATATTCGGGTGCTGGCCCGCGCCTCCCACCCGGGAGCCACGGTGGAGGTGGTGGACGCGGCGATGCCCGCACCGGGGGAGAGTTGGACGGTTTCGGTGATATGCACCGCTGAAAACGGAAGGACCAAGCTGTACACCATCACGCTCAGCCGGGCCTCGGGTCCGAGCGGCGCTCCGTCGGCCGGGACGGCGCCGGGGACGGTGAAGAGGACGGAGGGAACGGCGGCGCTTCCGCCGTCGGACGGCGGAAGAGGGCCCGTATGGGCGCTGATGCTGCTGGCGGTATGCGCCGGCGCCGGCGGTGTGCTGGCCACGGTCTTTTTTCACAGACGCGGGGCTGCGCGAGGAGAAAAAGATCAGGATTCCGGCGGGGAATCGGGGGACTCCTGAATATAGAAAAGGGTTTTCGCAAATTTTTAAAAAAATTCAGCGAAAACCCTTGCTTTTTGCCTTCCGATAGTGTAATATAATCGAGCGTGACTGTGACCGGGGGATGATTGCGCGCATTTTCAGGTTCGGTCCGCAGACTGCACGATATGCGATGAAGCGGGAGGTTGCGGCCGGTATGGCCGGTTTTTCCGCTGAGTATGTCCGATTTTAAACCGGGCGACAAGGAATACTGTCCGCACAAAGCGGTTCCCGTGCGTTAGCGCCGTTATCCGACGCCGGCGAGGGGGAGAACCGCGGTTTGTGCGCAGGACGCTGATCCGTACCCGGAAACTTGTTTCAAGTGTCCGGTTTTTTCACGGCCGGGCAGGAAACACCCGGCAGGGTGTACGGATTTGGCGTCGCCCGCCAACTCAATTTATTAAGGAGGCGTTTTTCAGTGGCAGTCAAGGAAAAAATCAGAATTCGCATCAAGGGGTACGATCATCAGCTGGTGGACCAGTCCGCCGAAAAGATCGTAGAGACCGCCCGCCGCACCGGCGCCCGGGTTTCCGGACCGGTTCCGCTCCCCACCGAGAAGGAAGTCGTCACCATCCTGCGGGCCGTGCACAAGTACAAGGATTCCCGCGAGCAGTTCGAGACCCGGACGCATAAGCGCCTGATCGACATCCTTCGCCCGTCTAACAAGACAGTTGAAGCCCTGATGGGGCTTGAACTCCCCGCCGGCGTGGAAATCGAAATCAAACTGTAAAACGGTTTGCGGATTTCCCGGCGAGGTCATGTTCCACCGCTTTGCAGCGACCGTCCCGGCGCAAGGGGGACGGCAGGAAAGCGGCGGAACCAATAACCAAGGAGGTATAGACATGCAGAAAGGCATCATCGGCAAGAAAATCGGCATGACCCAGGTTTTCGATGAAAAGGGCAACGTCGTTCCGGTAACCGTGATCGAAGCCGGTCCCTGTGTCGTGGTCCAGAAGAAAACGGTGGCCAACGACGGGTACGACGCGCTGCAGTTCGGTTTTGGCGACGTGTCCGTCAACAGGGTCAACAAGCCCATGAAGGGACATTTTGAGAAAGCGGACGTGGCTCCCAAGCGCACGCTGCGGGAGTTCCGCTTCGACAACTGCGACGCTCTCAACGTCGGCGACATCGTCAAGGCGGACACCTTCGCCAGCGGCGACCGCGTGGACGTGGTGGGGATCAGTAAGGGCAAGGGCTACGCTGGCGCCATCAAGCGATGGAATTTCCAGCGGCTGAAGGAAACCCACGGCACCGGCCCGGTGGCCCGTCACGCCGGCTCCCTGGGCGCCTGCTCCTCCCCCTCCCGCGTTTATAAGGGAATGAAGGGCGCGGGCCATCTGGGCGCGGAGCGCGTCACCGTGCAGAACCTTGACGTCGTCAAGGTGGATGTGGAGAACAACCTGATCGCGGTGCGCGGCGCCGTTCCCGGCCCCCGCGGCGGCATCGTGGTGCTCTCGGATTCCGTCAAGAAGGCGTAAGGAAGGAGGAAATCAAATGCCTACAGTATCGACTTACGACATGACCGGCAAGCAGACCGGTACGATGGAGCTGAACGAGGAGATCTTCGGCGTGAAGCCCAACGGCACCGTCATGCACAGCGTCGTGGTGAATTATCTGGCCAATCAGCGCCAGGGCACCCAGTCCACCCTCACCCGTTCCGAGGTGAGCGGCGGCGGCAGAAAGCCCTGGAGGCAGAAGGGAACCGGCCACGCCCGTCAGGGCTCTATCCGGGCGCCCCAGTGGACGCACGGCGGTATCGCCCTTGGTCCCAAGCCCCGCAGCTACAATTATGTGCTGCCCAAGAAGATGCGCCGTCTCGCCATCAAATCCGCCTTTTCCTCCAAGGTGCTGGCGGGGGAGATGAAGGTGCTGGACAGCCTCTCTCTGGAAGAGATCAAAACCAAAAAGATGGTTGCCGTCCTCAAAGCGCTGGAAGCGGACAAAAAGGTGCTTCTCGTGCTGCCGGAGAAGGACGAGACCGTCATCCGCTCCGCCCGCAACATTCCCGGTGTGAAGACCGCCATGGTCAACACCCTGAATGTATACGACGTTCTCAACGCCGACGCTTTTATCGTCGTCAAGGACGCCGTCGCTCAGATTGAGGAGGTGTACAAATAATGGAAGCTCGCGACATTATCCTCAAGCCGGTTATCACGGAAAAATCCGTGCAGGGTCTGGCGGAGAAGAAGTACACCTTCCGCGTGGCGGACGGCGCCAACAAGATCGCCATTGCCAAGGCGGTGGAGGAGATCTTCGGCGTCAAGGTGCTCAAGGTCAACACCGTCAGCATGAAGGGGCAGAAGCGCCGCATGGGCCGCAACGAGGGCTATACCTCCGATTGGAAAAAGGCCATCGTCACCCTGACGGCGGATTCCAAGACCATCGAGTTCTTCGACGGTATGTTCTGATAGCCCGCCGAAACGGGTGAAAGGCCCTCCCCCGGCCCTGCCGGGGAGGCCCTGGCGCATGGGTCGCCGGGGCTTGGGCGGGTAAGCTCCCGCCGGCATTGTATGGGACGGAAAGCGGCAGAGAGCCGCGGGGCGCCGTCCCGCCAAGCTAAATAACAGGAGAGTGAATCGGGAATGGCTACGAAGACCTATAAGCCGACCACCCCCGGACGCCGCGGAATGTCCGTTATCGACTACAGCGGCCTGTCCAAGGTGGAACCGGAGAAGAGCCTGCTGGCTCCCATGAACAAAAAGGCCGGCCGCAACAGCTATGGCCGGATCACCGTCCGCCATCGCGGCGGCGGCAATCGCCGGAAGTACCGGATCATCGATTTCAAGCGCAACAAGACCGGCGTGCCGGCCACCGTGCTGACGCTGGAATATGATCCCAACCGCAGCGCCCACATCGCGCTGGTTCAGTATGAGGACGGCGAGAAACGCTACATCGTGGCGCCCGTCGGCCTGAAGGTGGGCGACGTGGTCACCTCCGGCGAGGAAGCGGACATCAAGCCGGGCAACGCCCTGCCTCTGACCAACATCCCCACCGGTACCTTCATCCACAACGTGGAGCTTTATCCGGGCAAGGGCGCGCAGCTGGCCCGCAGCGCCGGCACCATGGCCCAGCTGATGGGCAAGGAAAACAAAATGGCGCTTATCCGCCTGCCCTCCGGTGAAATGCGCAACGTGCCCCTCAACTGCATGGCCACCATCGGCCAGGTGGGCAATGTGGAGCATGAGAACGTGAAGATCGGCAAGGCCGGTCGCAAACGTCATATGGGCTGGCGGCCCACCGTCCGCGGCTCCGTGATGAACCCCTGCGATCACCCCCACGGCGGCGGCGAGGGCAAGAGCCCCATCGGCCGCCCGGGTCCGGTTACCCCCTGGGGCAAGCCGGCGCTGGGCTACAAGACCCGGAAAACCCACAACCGGTCCGACAAGTTCATCGTCAAACGCCGCGGCGGCAAGTAAACGAAAGGAGATTCGTCATTTATGGGTAGAAGCGTAAAGAAGGGTCCTTTCGTACAGCCCGCGCTGATGA
>CAKTTT010000015.1 GCA_934615635.1 uncultured Eubacteriales bacterium
GACCATATCCCAGCGCTCCTTCAACGACTGCCCATTAAATATGGGTGCATTGACCAGTTCCTCAGCTGTTCTGAATTCTATTCCGTCTTCGATGTCACAGTATCCAACCCAATATGGAAGTTCATATTGTGGAAGATAACCTAAAAAGCGGTCTGTTTCATTTGGATCATCAGCAAAGTAAAACTGAGTTTCATCAATCCATTTTCCAGCAACTAATTGTTTATAAAAGTAACCAAATTCTAATTTATCCATAACAATTTATTCGCAATTATGAGTGTATGAATATGTTTTACTTTTTCTTACCTATGCCATTCAAGATAGTACCTTTAACCCCTTGCTCAAGCACACCTTTGATGGTGCCTCTTGTATCTAATCCCAAGGTATCATCAACCATAGTAAAAGCATCTTTAATCTTATTAGAGCTTCGTTTTGCAAGTGTAGTCTCTGTTACTGCGTCGATAATCTTTCCGGTAAACTTTCTAGCTTCAAGCATACCAGAAAATACGATTGTGAGATTCTTTTCTACTGTTTGCACCTCAACCTCGGAGCCCTTCTGTTTAATTTGAGCAGCATCATTATAAAATTTGACGCTTTCAAGCGGGATTATATCAACCAATTCACACTCTTTCTTGAACAATCCCTTTTCCTTCTCAAAGACGACCTTCTTTGAAGTCAAGGTCATCAGCAAATTGCCCTTGTATGCTTTGCAAGTAATTGCACCTTCGTACAGGACAACTTCTTCTGCCTGTAATTCATAGTTTGCCATAGTATCCTTCCTCCCAATGTATGTTTAAGCATAAGAGCAATTGTAATTTTCGCGTGGTTTATTTGCACGGATATTATAGCAGTTTCGCCCAAAATTTGCAAGTATTCGTGAATATGCCGAAGTTTAGACCACCAACTAATTAAGTTAAAAGGGACTCCGGGGATTTCTATTTGACAAATTTCCTACAATCATTCATAATAGAGGGAAGGATTCGATGCGAAAGGATGAAACGCAATGGGACTGACATTGGCACAAAAATTGATACAGGCGCATCTGGTATCCGGCGAAATGACGCCGGGGACCGAGATCGGGCTGAAAATCGACCAGACGCTGACGCAGGACGCCACCGGCACTATGGTTTACCTGGAATTTGAGGCCATGGGCGTTCCCCGGGTGAAAACCGAGCGTTCGGTCGCCTATATCGATCACAACACCCTGCAGACGGGCTTTGAAAACGCCGACGATCACCGCTATATCCAGTCGGTGTGCAAGAAGCACGGCCTGTATTTCTCCCGCCCCGGCAACGGTATCTGCCATCAGGTGCATCTGGAGCGGTTCGGCATTCCCGGCAAAACCCTGATCGGCTCGGACAGCCACACCCCCACCGGCGGCGGCATCGGGATGCTGGCCTTCGGCGCCGGCGGATTGGATGTGGCGGTGGCGCTGGGCGGCGGCACCTATTATATCACCATGCCCAAAATCGTGGAGGTTCGGCTGACCGGCAGCCTGCAGCCCTGGGTGGCCGCCAAGGACGTGATCCTGGAAGTACTCCGCCGCCTCACCGTCAAGGGCGGCGTGGGACGGATCATCGAATACACCGGCCCCGGCGTCGCCTCCCTGTCGGTGCCGGAGCGGGCCACCATCACCAACATGGGCGCCGAACTGGGCGCCTCCACCTCCCTCTTCCCCTCCGACGAGGTGACCCGGGCGTTCATGGAAGCCCAGGGCCGGGCGGCCGATTGGACCGCCCTTTCCGCGGACAAGGACGCCGTCTATGACGAGCTGGTGGAAATCGATCTCTCCGCCCTGCGTCCCCTGGCCGCCTGCCCCCACTCCCCCGATGCGGTGCGGGCGGTGGAGGATATCGGCGAGATCAAGGTGGATCAGTGCTGCATCGGCTCCTGCACCAACTCCTCTCTGCTGGATATGCTCAAGGTGGCCGCGATCCTCAAGGGCAAAACGGTCCATCCGGACGTGAGTCTGTCCATCGCCCCCGGCTCCAAGCAGGTGTTCAATATGCTGGCCAGCAACGGCGCACTGGCGGATCTCATCGCCGCCGGCGCCCGGATCCTGGAATGCGCCTGCGGCCCCTGCATCGGCATGGGCCAGTCCCCCAACAGCGGCGGCGTCTCCCTGCGCACCTTCAACCGCAATTTCGAAGGCCGCTCCGGCACCGCGGATGCCCAGGTCTATCTGGTCAGCCCGGAAACCGCCGCCGCCTCGGCGCTGACCGGCGTATTCACCGATCCCCGCACCCTGGGAGAGCCGCCGGTGATCGAGATGCCCGCGGCTTTTGAAATCAATGACAACATGATCGTCCCCCCCGCTCCGGAGGAGGAGATGGAGCAGGTGGAAATCCTCCGCGGGCCCAACATCAAGCCCTTCCCCAAGACCGTCCCGCTGCCGGACAGCGTGGAGGCCAAGGTGATGCTCAAGGTGGGGGATAATATCACCACCGACCACATCATGCCCGCGGGCGCGAAAATCCTGCCGTTGCGCTCCAACATCCCCGCCATATCGGAATATTGCTTTACCCGCTGCGATCCCACCTTCCCCGCCCGCTGCAAGGCGGAGGGGGATGGCATCATCATCGGCGGCGCCAACTATGGGCAGGGCAGCTCCCGGGAGCACGCCGCCCTGGCGCCGCTCTACCTGGGCATCAAGGCCGTGGTGGTGAAATCCTTCGCCCGCATCCATGTGGCCAATCTGATTAACGCCGGGATACTGCCTCTGACCTTTGTCCACGAGGAGGACTATGACCGGATCAGCTTTGGGGATGAAATCTGCCTGCCGGATGTTCGCCGGCGGCTGGAGCAGGGCGAAGCGGTGGTGCTGGAAAACAGAACCACCGGCGAAACCATTCCGCTGAACAGCGGCTTTTCTCCCCGGCAGACCGGTATGCTGCTGGCGGGCGGCCTGCTGAACTACACCCGCGATCAGCACAGGAACTGATACCGCCGCTCCCGCGGGACACGCACAGCAAAGGAGGTATGGAGGATGGCGAAAAACGAGCATATTTCCATGTCGGTGGTCCGCCGGCTGCCCCGGTACTACCGTTTTCTCTACGATTTGAAGGAAAACGGCGTCACCCGGATTTCCTCACGGGAGCTCTCCCAGCGGATGGGTCTCACCGCCTCCCAGATCCGACAGGACCTCAATTGTTTCGGCGGCTTCGGCCAGCAGGGATACGGCTATATGGTGGAGCAGCTTTACAACGAAATCGGGCACATCCTGGGGATGGACCGGCTGGCGGACACCATCCTGCTAGGGGCGGGAAACCTGGGCCGCGCCATCGTCAACCATATGGATTTCGAAAACCGCGGCATCCGGCTGGTGGGGATTTTTGACGACGCCCCTGAGATGGCGGGCGCCCTGGTCCGTGGGCTGGAGGTGCAGCCCACCGCCGGGCTGGAGGCCTTTTGCGACCGTTATCATCCCCTGGTGGCGATCCTCTGTATTCCCAAGGAGGCGGCGCCGGGCATTGTGGAACGGCTTACCGCCGCGGGAGTGAAGGGCTTTTGGAACTTCAGCCACTACGATATCGCTCACGAGGTGGAGGGCGTGGTGGTGGAAAACGTCCATTTGGGCGACAGCCTGATGACCCTTTCCTATCAGCTCAAAAAAGATATTTGAACCGCATAAAAGAAGGCGGAGGACTCTGAAAACCAGAGTCCTCCGCTTTCTTTTATGTCCGCGGCTGCAGCACGGCGGCCAATTGCCGGTCGGCGGAAAAGGTGGCCGCGTTATACAGCACCAGCACATCCGTGACGGCCTGCTCCTCCATCCAGCTCTGGATATCCCCCTTGAAATACCGGGGATCCAACAGGTAGATGGTCTCATAGTGCTCCGTCAGGAAGGGGACGAAGGAATGGGCATAGGAGTCCTTTACCACCAGCAGCCGCCTGCCGTTGGCGGTCCCGGTGCGCACCACCGTCAGCGGATGGTTGCCCCCCAGAAAATAGGTGTATTTATCCCGGCCCTTCAGCGCCTCCTCATCATACAGCCCGTCGGAGAAGGTTTTCCCTCCGTCTGTGGAAAAGCTGCAGGCGGCCAGGCCCGGCGGTTCCAGCGCCTCCAGGGAATCGGGACGGATCCAGGGCAGATTGGCCTTGGAAAAGAGGGTGCCGTAAAAATCCCCGGCTGCTTGTCTCACGGTGAAATCCGCGAGCGGCCGTGCCTCCAGCCCCATCGCATCGGCCCAGCCTGCATAGGCGACATACGCCCCACGGACGGTCCAATGATGATCGGTGCGGAAATAAAGGCTTTCCCGGTCGCTCTGCGCCTTGAGCGCCTGGGCGGGCGTATAGAAAAGGGCGACTCCCTCCAGGGCGGCCCGCATACGGTCAACCAGCACCTCTTCGTCCGCCACCGGCGCTAATGCGGGCAGATCCTCCGGGAGGACGGTGGACGCCGTAGGGGCTAACAGCACGGAGACCCGCAAGGAGGGACGATTTTCCTTCGCCCGGCGGAGGAAAGCCGCCACCGCCCGGCAGTTGCGTTCCTCCCAAGTCTCGTCCGCCTCCTCCGGCACCGCGAACAGCCGGTCCTTTTCACCGAAATACACCCGGCCGTTGTCCGGCCGTCCCAGGCCGAGCTGGGTGATGGTCTTCAGCGCCACCCATCCGTCCCGGGCGGGGAATTGATCGGTGATATAGCTTTCAAACCGGGAACCGAACTTCCCGGAAAAGATCTGATCGGCATCCGGCTGGGGAAGGGTTTGCAAATAGCGGTTTTCGCTTTCCGAATACTCCCGGTCCGGCGTGAGCAGACTCCAGACCAAGCCGCCTCCCAGCAGGGCCACGAAAAAGAGAGAGAGCCATGTTTCCTTTTTCACGTATAGGATTCCTTTCTTGCAAAGCAGCAGAAAATGGCATCCGGTTTGCGCCGGTCCGGAGCAGCGCGATACTGCCCCCGCCCCTCCGTCTCCTTAAAAGCGAAAATACAGGAAGGGATTATAGGAGGCATCCACCAGAAACGCCACCGAAAGCAGCATCCCCGCGCCCACCAGCAGGATTTCCCCCGCGCCGGCAATTCCCTGGCGACTCCGCAGCTTCTCCGCGCCCCAGTCGAACAGCCGCTTGGGCAGAGGGGTGCTTCCCACCGCCAGCAACACCAGCAACAGGGCGTTGCTGTAAAGCAGATACAAGCTCTGCCCGTCCCACAGCGGCTGGCCGTAGCCTCCGAACAGCGCCCGGATCAGCCCCAGACCGCTTCCCAGAGAATCGAAAGCGAATACCGCCCAGCCCAGCATAATCAGCAGCAGGGCGTAGATATGGCGGAAAAGGGCGGGCAGCCTGTTCAAACATCGGAGCAGGAACAGCTTCTCCAGAATCAAAACAGCCCCGAAATAGAGCCCCCAGACCACAAAATTCCAGCCTGCGCCGTGCCAGATCCCCGTGAGCAGCCAGACGATCAGAATGTTGCGGATCTGGCGCGGCAGCCCCTTCCGATTGCCCCCCAGCGGGATGTAGACGTATTCCTTGAACCAACTGCTCAGGGACATATGCCACCGCCGCCAGAACTCGGTGATACTGCCGGAAATATAGGGATAATTAAAATTCTCCAGAAAGTGGAAGCCGAACATCCTGCCCAGACCGATGGCCATATCCGAATAGCCGGAAAAGTCAAAATAGATCTGGAAGGTATAAGCCAGCAGCCCCAGCCAGGCCGTCAGCACCGGCATGGAGGCGGCCTCCATACCGGATATGCTCTCCCATACCCCGCCGATGGTATTGGCCAGCAGCACCTTTTTGCACATACCCGCCGTGAAGCGCCGCACCCCCGCGCCGAAATCCTCAAAGCTCTCCTCCCGCTGCCGCAGCTCCCCCGCCACGGTGCGCATCCGCACAATGGGGCCGGCGATGAGCTGGGGAAACAGGGAGACATAGGTGCCGAAAGAGACGATGTCCCGCTGTACCTCCACATCGCCGCGGTATAAATCCACGATATAGGACATCGCCTGAAAGGTGTAGAAGGAGATGCCGATGGGCAGCGGCAGATGCAGCAGCGGCAGCTCCGCCCCCGTCAGGGCGTTGATCGTGCCGATGAAAAAATCCGCATATTTGAAGAAGCCCAGCAGCAGCAGATTAAGGACCACGGACAGCGCCAGCACCCGCCGGGGACGGCCGCCATGGGTTTTCTCCCGCTCCAGCCACAAGCCCAACGCGTAATCCATCATGATGGAAAACAGCATCAGCAGCACATACTTCGGTTCGCCCCAAGCATAGAAAAAGAGGCTGCAGAGAAGCAGAACAAGATTTTTCCAGAAATACAGTCTCCGGGGGACGATATAGTACAGCCCCAACGTGACCGGCAGAAAATAAAACAGAAAAAGAGGCGTGCTGAAAACCATATCGTCACTCCCGGATTGATGATGGAAACCGGCATCTAGGCGGCGGGGAGGATCTCGAACTCCTGGGTACCCATGTATCCCGGCGCGATCTCGTATTTAAGGAACACCACCACCACGTTGCCCCGCTCATTGACGTAGAAGCCCTGATCCTCCTGGATGGAACGGAAGCCGCCGTCCTCCGGCGGAAAATAATACAGCCGGTCGTCCTCCGCCATCCGTTCGTCAATCTGCCGGTGCACGCTTTGATCGACGATTTCCCTGTAATCCGGCCCCAGCAGATCCCGCAGGGTCAAATCTCGGCCGGTCTGCAGGTCGATATTGTAGAAAAACAGCTCCTCATAATAGCTGGCTTGGGTTTCCGCCTTGGAGATGACGAAGGAAACGATCTTCCCATCGTTGCAGTGGAGGCGGTAATCCACATAGATTTCCAGAGGGATAAACGCATCTTCCTCTCCCCCGGTTTCCACAAACGCCTGCTTATATTCCGCGGCGCGCTGCCGCGCCTCCTCCACCAGGCCGTTCATCTGGTATTGGATTTCATAGTTGATCCGGCGTTCCAGCGCGGTGTTTCCAGTGTTTTCCAGCGCCGGGAGGTTGACGATCAGCGTGTCCGCCTCCTCTTCCCTTTCGTACTGGACAAAGGTAAAGACCCGGGCCACGTTTCCTACCACCGGCAGCTCGTAAAGGGATTGGGCCAGCACCGGACTGGCGTTGACCACTATCACAAAGGCCATGCACAACGTCGCGGCCCCGCACAGGGCATACCGGATTACCGGCCGGGGTTCCCGCCGCTCCCGCTCCTTTCGCTTCGCGGTCCGTATGCCGGCCCGCACGGCTTCTTCCAGTTCCTCGGGCGGCTGGACGGCCAGATACGCCGCTCGGGCGTCTTTCCAGAATTTCATCGTCTATAAGCCCCCTTTCGGGATATGCCCGGTATCAGCCGATTTCACAGCCGATATCCTTTTTCAGCTTTTCCAAAGCTTTATATAAACGGGATTTGACGGTATTGACATTGGCGCCGGTGATCCGGGCGATGTCCTCCAGCTTCATATCCTCGTAAAAGCGCAGCATCACGACGGTGCGCAGCTTCGGCTCCAGGCGGTCCACCGCCCGGCAGAGATCCAGTCTTTCCCCCACGTCCTCCTGGTAAACCGCCTCCTCCGGCGTTTCCTCCATCAGCACCAACCGCTTGCTGCGGCGAAGATAGCCCAGGCTCTCGTTGACCAGGATCCGGTAAACCCACGGCTTGACCGCATCCTCGGATTTGAGGGAGGCTGCATGGGTCATGGCGTTCACCACCGTGTCCTGCACCACATCCAGCGCCGCCTCCCGGCAGTGGACATACGCAAACGCCAGCCGGTACAGCGCCGCCTGGTTCTCGTACAAAAATTCCGTTATCACTGCCTGCTGCACCGGCGCCGTCTCCTCCGCCCGTTATCCGTTATCCCAACGCTTTATCCACGATTTTCTTAGCCGCCGCATAGTCGTCCGCCACGCAGAGAACCACCATATTCCCCTTTTTCACCAGCACCGCGTTGTTCAGCTTGGTCATTTCGGCGGGAACATAATCCTCAAAGGCGGTTTTCTGATTCTTCAGCCGCTCCTGAACCGCCTTGTACAGCCGGTCGGCCGCCTCCTTATCCCCGGCCTTGAACACGGCGATTTCCTCCGCCGTGGCGCCGGAGCTGGTATACAGCTTTCCCTGGGCCACATCGGCGCCGTCTATGGCGTACAGCGCGTCTCGGACCGTGTCCTCCGCCGCCGTCATCTCGTCCTTGAAGGTCAAGCCGTTTTTCAGCTCATCCGCCAGGGCGGCCGCGTCCACCTGTTTTTCCCCACCGCTGCAGCCTGCCAGAGCCAGCAGAAGAAGAGCCAGCAGCAGCACCGCGCATGATTGGAATCTTTTCATGATGGAATTCATCCCTTTCTGTTTCATACTCTATTTTGCATTACACCGTATGGCTTTTCAGATAATCCCGCCATTTGACGCAGTAGGCCGGCTTGAGATGGATTCCGTCCGTCGTCGCCTCGGCGGGCAGCACGCCGTTTTCGTCCTGCACCGCTTCGGAAACGTTGAGATACTGCACGCCCTTTTCCCGGCACATCTCCACGATCAGGGAGTTGTACAGCCGGATCCTCTCGTTGTTGAACACCTTGTCGTTCTGCGACCTGGACTGGCTCACCGGCATGATGGACTGGATATAGATCACCGCATCCGGCTGCAGCCTCTTGAGCTCATCCACCAGCTCGCCGTATCGCTGGATGAACACCTGCTCATAGACCCAGCCCAGCTCGTTGACGCCCAGCATGACATACACCTTGCGGAATTTATGCTTTTCCAACGCTTTCATGATGGTGATCTTCTGGTCGCCGTCCTTGACGGCTTCCTTGGTAAAGATGGTGTTCACCATCAGCCCCTTGTGGGTGTAGAAGGCGGCGTTGCTCAATCCGCCGTAAAGCATCAGCCCCTCGGTGCGGGAATCTCCGATAAACACCGCATCGTCAAAATAGGCGTTATCCGCCTTTGGCGGCGCGGTCGTCCCCTCCGGCCGGACCGCGGACGGGAGGGTGGGCGCTGTGGTCGGCCGGGTGACCTTTTCCGTCGTCGCGGCCGTGGTTTTTCCCGTGGAGAGGGTATTGCCGGCCACGGAGCTCGTCTGCGCGGCCGGCAGCTTGTCTCCGTTGAGGATGGCCGCTAGCGCCACAGCACCCCAAAGGAACAACAGCATGACCGCCCCCGCCGTCACCGCCATGTTGACTCTTCTTCTTTTTCGGCCGCGCCGGCGGCTGTCCATGCTTTTCACAGGGGGATCACGCCTTTCCTTATCCTAACCATAAGATGGCCCAAAACCGAAAAAAGTTGTAGCTTTTCCGAATTTTTTTCCTTTTTCCCAAATTTTTCTCCCCTGCCCGGGTTTCCGCCTATCCGGGAACCGACGTGCCATCCCCTGCGGCCGCTCCGACGGAAGGCGGTTCCCCGCCGGCCGCGGAGGGGGGAGGCCGCTCACTTCCTCCCCCCTCCCCGTGTTTTCCCGGCGGGGCTCCCGGCTTCCTCTTGCATCCAGGCCTGCCACAGCTCCGGCTGATATCCCACGGCCGCCCGCCTTCCGCAGCACACCACCGGCGTTTTCAGCAGCTCCGGGTGTTCCAGCAGCTTCTCCTCCACCTGGCTTTCCAGCGCCAGATAGGCGATAAAGCAGGAGGCGTAAGCGGCGGATTTTTCATCCAGCAGCGCCTGCAGCCCGCCAACCGCCGCCCGGATGCGCCGATATTCTCCCGGACTGATCCCCTTTTTGGTGACGTCAACCAGCTGATAGGGGATCCGCCGTTCCTTGAAGTATCGTTCCGCCTTTCTGGTGTCAAAGCATTTGGGTTTGCCGAATATCTGTATCATTGTCTCTGTCCTTTCTCCACACAGAAAGAGAAACGCCTGCATCAAACCCGGCGTTTCTCTCTTTTCATCTAATGTTTCGCCCCAGATGTATGCGCCCGCCGCCAGAGAAGGAGTCCCGCCGCCGTACCGCCCGCTATCACCAGAAGAGCGCCGGGCAGCAGGAACAGCCACAAACGCGGGCCCTGCTCCGGATTGGGATTGATCGCCGGCCTAATCGAAGCCGAGGGTTGGGCGGCCGCCGTTGGCAGAGAGCCGGCGGCCGTCGCCGCAGACTCCTCCGTCGTCCGGGAAGGCCGTGCGGTTGTGGACGGCCGGGTCGTCTGAGGCGGCCGGGTTGTCGGAGGCTGTGTGGTCGGCGGAGAGGTGGGAGGGGAGGTGGGCGGCGGCTGGGTCGCCGGAGGCTTTCCCTCCACCGACAGGGCGGGCCAAGGGATGCAAGCATCGAGATTCTCAAAGAAATCGTTTCCCACCTTGTCCGGGCCCACCGTGGTATAATAGAGTCCGAACTTGCGGCAATCGTTATCGCCGTAATCCCTTACCACCCAGTGTCCCTTTTTCGCCTGGGAAACATGGCAGGCAAAGCCCGCTTTGGCCATTTCCAGCCCGGTTTTGCCGCTGAAGCGGGAAAGCGGCTGGTTCCAGTCCATCAGCAGCCGATTCTTTTCGTACAGGTGCAAATAGCATTTTTTGACCTGCCAGAGACCGTGTTTCTCCGCCAGCTCCGGAAAAAAGGCGGGATCATCGCTGATCTCCAGCGCCTTGCGCAGGGTATAGGTATTGAGCTGATGAACGCCGTGTCCGTACTCGCCGTTGATATCCTGCCCCAGCACCACGTCCGGCTTGAACCGCCGCAGCAGGCTCACCTGATATTCCAGCACCGCGTTTTCGTCATATTTTTCCAGGGCCTGCTGAAAGGTTTTGCAGTATCGGTCCGGGAAGGAGGAAATCATGGGATAGGCGACGACGCCCACCGTCCACAGCCCATCCAGCAGCTCGTGCGTCCGCTGGGGTCCGTGATTGGTGACATAAGCCACCTGAACCTTCTTCTGGAACTGTCCCGCGTAAACCGGCATCGCCCCGCCAAACCACAGCAGTTCGTCGTCCGCATGGGTGGAAACCAGCAGCATATCCGCCTTGTCCCACATAGGCTTCCACCGCTGCACCCAGTCCGGCACTGGATCGCCGTCCGCCAGCACAAACAAATCCGCGATAGCGCCGCCGGAGGTCAAGCACAGCTCCAAAGAGGTTTCCCCCACCGAGGTGATGGGAACATACTGATGCAAAAAGACGCTGCCCGCGCCGTTATAGAGGCTTTCGGGCTCTTCCCCCTTTAGAGAGCGCACCTCCCAGTTCGCCGGAATCTTCTCCCAGCGGATGTACAGGCCGCCGATGGCTCGGGGGCTGTCTATCCGGACGGTGCTTTTCTTTCCTCCCCGCCAGATGCTCAGAAAATTATCGTCCGACAAATGCCGCTTATTCTCCGCATCCACGGATACCGACAGGGTGCAATCCTTGGTGATGTGCCCGGTCCTGGAAGCCGCGCGGACGGACGGAAGCGGCTGGAACAGCAGCAAGAGGATCAATACCGCCGCAAACAGGTTTTTCCTCCCCATTTTTCCACGTCCTTCCCCCAAAACTCCTTTCCACCAGTATATCACGCTCTTCCGGCAGCCGCAACATCACGGCGGATTTTTGTCGAAAAAATTTGTCCAATATGGGCGAATCGGCGCTCACAGCGCCTCATACGCATCCCGCACCGTCTTGACCCCCACCACCTGGATGTCCTGCCGGGGAGAGAGGGTTTTTACATTATGATAGGGCGCCAGTACCCGGGTGAAGCCCAGCCGCGCCGCCTCGCTTATGCGCTGCTCCGCATTGGAAACCGATCGGATTTCCCCCGCCAGCCCCACCTCGCCGAAAGCGACGATTCCCTCCGCCACCGGGGTGTCCTTCAGGCTGGATACCAGGGCCAGCGCCACCGGCAGATCCGCCGCGGGCTCGTCCAGCCGCAGGCCGCCCACCACGTTGACATAGGCGTCCAGATTGGAAAAGAAATACCCCGCCCGTTTCTCCAGCACCGCCAGCAGCAGGGACAGGCGGTTATAATCGAAGCCGGTGGACATCCGCCGGGGATTGCCGAAGCCGGTGGGGGAAACCAGTCCCTGCACCTCCGCCAAAATGGGGCGGGAGCCCTCGATGGCGCAGGCCACGCAGGTGCCGCTGACGTTGACCGGACGGCCGGAAAGCAGCATGAGGGAGGGGTTCTCCACCTCGCAGAGCCCCTGATCCCGCATCTCGAACATCCCGATTTCATTGGTGGAGCCATACCGATTCTTCACGCAGCGGAGAATGCGGTAGCTGGTGTGCCGGTCCCCCTCAAAATACAGCACGCAGTCCACGATATGCTCCATGACCTTGGGACCCGCGATGGCGCCGTCCTTATTGACATGCCCCACCACGAACACCGGCGTATCCGATTGCTTGGCCGCCCGCATGATCGCCGCAGCGCACTCCCTGACCTGGGTCACGCTTCCCGGCGAGGAGGCGACCGCCGCCAGATTCATGGTCTGGATGGAGTCGACAATCACCAGATCCGGCGCCTCCTGCCGCATACTGCCGATGACCGTGTCCACATCGGTTTCACACAGGACGTACAGATTGTCGTTCTCCACCCCCAGCCTGTCCGCCCGCATTTTGATCTGCCGCTCGGATTCCTCTCCCGAGACATAGAGGATCTTGAGGGTTTGTCCCAGATAGGCACAGATCTGCAGCAGCAGGGTGGATTTGCCGATGCCCGGGTCGCCGCCGATGAGCATAAGCCCGCCCCGGACAATGCCGCCGCCCAGCACCCGGTCCAGCTCCTGAAGGCCGGTGCGGTACCGCTGCTCCCCCTGGGGATTGATGTCCCCGATCCGCCGCACCGCGCCGCGCGCCGCGGGGCCGGCGGAGCCGCCCGCAGTCTTCGCCGGCACGCGGACCTCCTCGGCCATGGTGTTCCACTCCCCGCAGGAAGGGCATTTTCCATACCATTTGGGCGACTCGCAGCCGCACGCCGAACAGACAAAAACCGTTTTCGCCTTTGCCGCCATTTTTAACCATCCTTTCCCGGGAGAAAAGGCTGGAATTCCCCTCTCCCACATCCTTCGTATCGGTTGTATCGGCGCCTACGCCCGCGGCCCGTACTGCATCACGCCGCCGGCAATGGCAAAGGCCATCTGCGCCTGGTAGGCCGGATCTTTCAGCTTCTGCAGCTCCTCCGGATTGGAAAGGAAGCCGCATTCCACCAGCACGGCGGGCACCGTCGTTTTGCTTAAGAGATAAATGTTGGCGTCCGCCTTTTTCAGCTCCCGGGTATTTTCCGGCTGGAGCAGCCCCAGCACGCTTTCCCGCAGCTCAGTGGCCAGCAGCTTGCTCTCCGGATTGTTGACGGAGTAAAACACCTGGGTGCCGCTGTATTTCGGGATCTCGAATTTATTCTGATGGATGCCCACCACCAGGGAGGCCTCCTCATACATGGCCAAACGATTTTTCATATCCCCCACCTTCTGCTCCCGCAGGGTCTTGCAGTCGGGGCTGTGGATGGAAATATCCTCCGTCCGGGTCATACGCACCTCATAACCCATGATTCGGAGCATATCCCGCAGCAAAAGGCCGATGGAGAGGTTGAGGTCCTTCTCCTGGGTTCCATCCGCCGCCACGGCACCGCCGTCCGCGCCGCCATGCCCGGGGTCGATCAACAGACAGGGGCCCGCCGACGGCGTCACCGAGGTGCTTCCCACCAGACCGATCTGCATAACCGACACGAACACCAGCAGCAGGGCGCAGGCGCAGACCGGCAGCGCCGACCATTCCCACACCTTCCCCCAGTTTATCCCCTTTATCGGATTCATCAGGCTTTGCCAATTGCAATGTATCCCGCCGCGTCCCTTCTTCATCCAAACCACCCCGTGCCAATGTATGAGCGGGAGGGCGGAAATATGCCCCCGGGGAGGAATAAGCGGCGCGCAGCGCGGAAAACTGCTATCGGCGGGTATTCCTTCCGGCGGCGCGGCATATGCTGAAAATACCGGGTTTATATAGAGGAAAGGGTGGAGCGGCTATATGAAAAAGGCGGGAACGCTGTTCCTAATGCTTGCGCTTCTTCTGCGCTTTACGCCGGTTTGCAGGGCGGAGCAGGAGATCACGCTAGTATCCCTGGGGGATTCCATCGCCAGGGGCTACGGCTGCCAGCCGGAGGAGGCCTATGGCAGCCTGCTGGCCGACTACATCGGCGGGCTGGTGATGCCCGCGCCCTTTCAGGTGCGCTACGTCAATTACGGCACCGACGGGGACACGGCGGCGGATCTGCTGGAAAAGCTGACTGGGCGGGAGGACGTTCGCGCCAGCGTGCGGGCAGCCGACATCCTCACCATCAGCGTGGGGGGCAACGACCTGATCCATCAGCTCAGCGACCTTATGCCGGCCCAGGGGGATTCGGTGATCGGCAATGTGGCCAAGCTGCTCACCGCCCTGGGGCAGGGCCTTTCCGAGTCCCGGTCGCTGGAGGTTTTTCAGCAGTTCCGCAACGATATGGAGGCGATTCTCCAGCTTCTCGATACCCTCAGCCCCCATGCGCTGGTGATCCTCACCACCATTCCCAATCCCACTTCCGATGCCGCCGTCGGTCCCCTGATCGACCGTTATCTCGAGCGATTCAACGACTATATCCGTTCCGGCTGCGGGCGGACCAGGGGAATCATCCCCGCCGTCGCGGACTGCAGCCGCGCCTTCGCCAGCTACACCGGGGAGGAAGCCCTCACCTTTGCACACATCGATTGGTCGGACCTGCGCACCCTCAGCCTAGATCCTCATCCCACGCCGGCGGGACATCAGGTGATGGCGCAAACCCACATTCCTCTCCTGGAGGACCGGCTGGTAGAGATCCGCACCGCCTGGCTGAAAACCGACCTTCCCGAGCGGCAGGAGGAGAGCCGCGCCAGCCTCCTTCGGCGGCTCCTGCCTCCCATGGCGCTGCTGGCGGCGGTTTTCCTCCTATGGGCTCTGCTGCCCCGTCGACGGCATATCTGAAAAAGAGCGGGGCGGCTGCAAGCTTTGTTTTGCAGCCGCCCCCTTAACGCTCAACGGCGTTTTTTCTTGTCGGAATTGACATAGATGAGCTTTTCCGAAATGGAAATCTGCTTATATCCCAGCATATAGGAGACATGACAAATCAGCGGCACCACGGCCAGGAAGAGGAAAAACACCAGCATGGCCGCCCAGGAAACGTCCCCAATGGTTTCCACCCCCTGTGTGAGGCGATTGTAAATGGGCATGAAGGGGGTGTTGAAGAACCGATAACAGGCGAAATACACGGTGCCGGTATGCAGCAGCCTGCAGATAAGCAAAATCAGGTAGGCCACGCCGGAGGGAATGGCCGCCATCAGCCCCACCTTCAGACCCCGGAGCTTGTCCTCCTCCATATGACCGAAATTTACCGTGTTCTTGTCCCGGTCACCCTTTCCCCACAGCAGCGTGTAGGGGAAAGCGATCAGCAGCACCAGCATGAAAATCTGGGAAATGATATCCATCGCCGCACTGGCTGCCGCCGGCACCTTGGACATCTTCGGCTGTAGCACCTGATTCTCCTCCAGCTTCTCCTCGATCTCCGCCAGTTCCTCCTCCGACGGGATGGTATCGATCTCCTCAACCAATACTGCGGAGCCGCTCTCCGTCTTTTCATAAATCTGATACCCCACCTTATGGGTGGTCAGGCCGGTGATCAGAATCGTGATGGACATATAGAGAAAAAGGCAGAGAAACCCCGCCACCACCGTGCGCCAGAATACCCCCAGCGCCAAGCTGACGTTTTCTTTTCGGGCGTCCGCCCTGCTGATATCGTTATTTGCCATTGCCGACCCTCATTTGTCATTATTTTACGGAATTTACCCTCATCATAACACAGCCCGGGAATTTGTGCAACCAAGCCCCCGCATAAAACCGGATAAATCCCCTTCCTCCCGTCGCCCGGGAACAGGAAAATCGCTTCTGCATTGCCGTCCTTCTCAGGCCGCCGACCGTTTGCGTTCCCTTCTCCGCTTCGCCTCCTTGAACAGGCCCGCCAAAAGGACGATGATTCCCACGATTATCAGGCGGGGCAGGAGAAACGCCGTCGGCTCCTGTCCCGACCATGAAAAAGTAAACTGCGCCGCCAGCACCGCCACCGCCGTCGAGGCGGCTCTCAGCAGGTTTTTCAGCCCACCCTGCTCCTCCGGCAGCCGCAGAGCCGCCGCTTCCATCGCCGCCGTAACCGGGAAAACGACGACAAAGGAGAGGACGGCCGGCAGACACACCCCATATGGGTTAGGAATGAGAAGATAACCCTGAAGATACATAGAATTATAATGGAATAGCCACCACTGCAGCAGCATGAACCCGCATCCCAGAACAATGGCGACTACCGAAAGGAACCGCGCCAGCCCTGGGCGGCGGGCCGCCGCATCCGCCGCCAGCCACCCCACGATCAAGCCCGGGAGAAGGGTGAGCAGCCACACGATCAAGGTGTCCCACAGTGCAAACCAAAGCGAGCCATCCACTATAAGCAGCCATATGTAGTAAAACATACCGCCAAAGGAGGGGAGATCGCCTCCCGTATGTCGAAACCAGTTCCAAAGCATGATCTCAAAACTCTTCCATATCCCCGCCGCTATGCTCGCCAGGATCGCCGCCGCCAGCCAGCCTGACCTGGACAGCCACCGCTTTTTCCACATCTTCGTTTTTCTCTCCTCTCTCCGCTCTGTCTCAATAGCCCAGCAACAGCATCCGGCAGATGCCCGCGAACTCCCGCACCCAATAGCAACCCAGCAGATACAGCGGCGTGCGGCAGGTGCAGGCCCCCGCCTCCTCAAGCCCCTCCTGCTTCGCAAAGGACTGGGCGCGGTATTGGTGGAACTCCTGGGTAGCGATCACCACCCGTTCGTTCAGTCCCCGGCTTTGGATCAGCTCCCTGGAAAAGCGGAGATTCTCCGCCGTGTTGGTGGATTTATCCTCCAGGATAACCCGCTCCTCTGCAATCCCCTTTTCCAGCAGATATCGCCGCATCACGGAGGCCTCGGTACAGATCTCGTCCGCCCCCTGTCCCCCCGACACAATGCAGACCGATTCCGGATTCGCCTCCAGATACCGGGCCGCCGCGTTCAGTCGGTCCCGCAGCATACGGCTGGGCTGATCCCCCTGGAGGCCCGCCCCTAGGACGATCACCGTGGCGTTTTCCGGCGCTTTTTTCGCCGCCGCATGGAGCATGAAGCCGGATACCGCGATGAACAGCGCCAGCAGCGCCACCACCACGCCGCACACCACCAACAGCACGAACCGCAACCACCTTTTTTCCCATATGTAGGCGAAGAGGTGTTTCACCTCCCCGAACCATATCGCGCCGCCCAGCAGCAGGAGCCCCGCCGCCCCCAGCGCCGCCACCCCGACGTTCAGGATATGCCGCAGCAGCGGAAGCAGCGCCCATATCAGCAGCAGGACCCCCAATACGCCCGCCACAGCCCGCCAGACAGCTTCCCGGCTGTTCCGTTTGTGCGCCTGTTTGGTCATTCTTCCTCCCTCCCATCCCACTCGTATACCGTCTCTCCCGCCTTAATGGTCCGCAGCACACGGATGCGGCGGATTTCCTCCGGCGGACAGGTCAGCGGATTGCGGTCCAATATCACCAGATCCGCCCGCTTGCCCGCCCGGATCGAGCCCTTTTCCCCTTCCTCGAAATACTGGGCCGCCGCGTTGATCGTCACCGCCTTGAGCGCCTCATAAGGCGTTATCCGCTCTTCCCCGCCCAGTAGAACGCCCTCCCGGGTGACCCGGTTCACCGCGCACCAGATGGTATCCAGCATATCCGGCGGCAGCACCGGCGTGTCCTGGTGGAAGGTATAGGGCACCCCCGCGCGGATCGCCGCCCGGGCGGGGCTGATCGCCGCGGCCCGGGTCCGGCCGAAGTTGCGCCGGTGTACGTCTCCCCAGTAATAGACGTGGGCCACAAAAAAGGAAGCGAACATCCCCAGCGCCGCCATCCGGCGAAGCTGATCCTCCCGCACCAACTGGGCGTGGATCATCACCGGCCGCAGCCCGACGTCCCGGCCATCGGCGGCCCGGCTGTAGGCGCGGATCATCTGCTCTGCCGCCGCGTCGCCGTTGCAGTGAACCAGAAGCTGCAGCCGGCGCCTCACCGCCTCCTCCATGAAAGCCTCCACCTGGCCGTCCTCATGGATGGGATAGCCGGCATACGCCGTTTCCCCCTCATAGGGAGCGGACATCCAGGCGGTCCGTCCCTGAGGGGAGCCGTCCAGAAAGAGCTTGCCGCCCCCGATCTTCAGCCCGCCCCGATACCGGCGGAAATAGTCTCCCGCCGGATCCAGCAGCGCGGGGCATCGCTGCATGTCGGGATAGGCGACGACGTCCGCGCGTAGCCGTCCCTGTTCCGCCATATGGGTCAGGAGCCTCCACTCGTTCTGCCTGGTCAGCCCGTCCTGCACCGTGACGATGCCCCGGCGGAAATACGCCTCCTGCGCCTGCTCCAGTTGTCGGCACAACTGCTCTAAAGAAGGCGTGGGCACCGCGGCGGAGCCGGAGGTGAAAGCCGTTTCCTCCAGATAGCCGTTGGGCTGCCGGCCATCCTCTTCCCGGCCGATCCGTCCGCCCGCCGGATCCGGCGTGTCGGACTGAATATTCATCCGCTCCAGGGCGGCGGTATTCCCCACCCCCATGTGGCCGGAGGCGTGGGTGATCAAAACCGGATTTTCCGGGGCGGCGCCGTCCAGCAGCCGCCGGTCGGGATGCCGCTTTTCCCGGAGGAAGTTCTGGTCATAGCCGAAGCCCATGATCCACTCCCCCGGCTTCACGCGGTTGGCGGTTCGAAAATCGCGGATACGCCGGACGATTTCCTCGAAGCTGTCCGTTCCCTCCAGGGATACCAGCCCCATGGTTTGGGCATAGGCGGTGATATGGCTGTGGGAATCGATGAAGGCGGGCAGGAGGGCTTTCCCCTCCAGGTTCTCCTCCCGCGCCGCCGGTCCGCACAGCGCCCGGAGCTCTCCAAGGCTTCCCACCGCCCGGATGCGCCCCTCCTCCACCAGCAGCGCCTCCGGCGCCGGTCCCTCCTCCATGGTCAGGATGTCTCCGCCGTAATACAGGGTCTGCCGCTTGCACATGGTTGCGACCATTCCTTTCTCGCAGAAACCGGGAATCGCGCCCCTTTCCGGTTTGCCGGACCTGTCGCCGTGGTTTCCGGCGCAAGAGCACAAAACGCGGGGCGAAGGGGTATCCCCGGCTTTTCTGCTTCCTTCCCTGATAGCTTGCCCCGTTTCCGGATAATCTATGGTCCCCGCCGCAAAAACGACGGGGACCTACCTTTAATATCCCAATTCCTCTCCCACCAGAATCACCTTGATTCGGCCGGGAACCCGCTGCCGGGCGCTCACCAGATAGTTGCAGCAAATCCGCCCGTCCACCCCGCAGCCGTCGGTCATGCCCTCCCGCTGGATACCAGCGCAGGCGCCGGTTTTGGCGCAGGGCGTATCACAGCGCAGCCTGGCTACATTAGCAGGAGCGGAGCGCCGCTTCACCCGGATGACGGCGGCGGGAATATCCCGGACGATTTTGTTGCAGCCCACCACCATAATCACCGACCGGGGACCGTAGCAGATGGCGGCCACCCGGTTGGAATTGCCGTCCACATTATACAGCTCGCCGTTCATGGTGACGGCGTTGCTGGAGCAGAGATAGGCGTCGGCAAAAAAGCTCCGGCGGTAAATCTCCTCTGTTTCCTCCCGGGTCAGACTGGGGGCGTAGCGGTCCAGGAACTGGTATCGGCCGCTGCGCAGCAGCGCCATTACGCCGGCCTCCTCCAGGGACATGGAGCCGCCCACCGCCACCGTGTCCCCCTCGTGAAGCAGCTCCGCCACCTTTTCCACCGCTTCCGCCTTGCTGGCCGCGTAATAGCCCTTCATGTTGTTCCGCTCTAGCTTTTCGATGACCGCTTCCGCCTGCTGCCGCAGGACCCTTTTCATCGCCGCGTCCATTTTCAACATCTCCTTACCCGTTATCCAATTCCAGCAGGACCGGACAATGATCCGAGCCCTGCACCTGTGCCAGAATGTCCGCCCGCCGCACCTTGGGAGCCAGCCGGTCGGATACGAGAAAATAATCGATGCGCCAGCCCGCGTTCTTTTCCCGGGCATGGAAGCGGTAGGACCACCAGCTATAAGCTCCCGTCGCATCGGGGTGGAGCAGCCGGAAGGTATCGGTAAAGCCCGCTTCCAGCAGCCTGCCGAAGGCCCCCCGTTCCTCGTCGGAAAATCCCGCGTTGCCCCGGTTGGGGCCGGGGTTTTTCAGATCGATCTCCTGGTGGGCCACATTCATATCTCCGCAGATCACCACCGGTTTGCGGCCATCCAGACGAACCAACTGCTCCCGGAAAGCCTCCTCCCACCGCAGCCGGTAATCGATGCGGGCCAGCTTTTCCTGGGCGTTGGGGGTATAAACCGTGACCAGAAAAAAGTCCTCGAACTCCAGGGTGATCAGCCGACCCTCCCGGTCATGTTCCTCCTGTCCCAGCCCGTAAGTCACCGCCAGCGGCTCCCGTCTGGAGAACACAGCGGTGCCGGAATATCCCTTTTTCTCCGCATAATTCCAATATTGCCGGTAGCCGGACAGCTCCAGCTCCAACTGCCCCGCCTGCAGCTTGGTTTCCTGCAAGCAGAGAAGGTCAGGCTCCGCCTCCGCCACAAATTCCGGGAACCCCTTTCCCATACAAGCCCGCAGGCCGTTGACATTCCAGGATATCAGCTTCATGATTTCCTCCGCTTCGGTCGTCCGTTCTGTTTTAACAATTGTTATATTTCAAAAAATCATCAGACGGTGAAAATCGCCCTTTGAAAGATAGTATCCCTTCGTGCGGACGGCGTATCCTCTTGGCGCCAGAATCTGTTTGACGCTATGTATCAAAACAGGCCGGCCAGATTCACCGCTAACTGGGTGAACTGATACACCACAAAGGAAACCACCCATGCCACTCCGGTCTGGAAGGCCACCGTGCCCACCGCCCATTTCCAGGAATTCATCTCCCGGCGTATGGCGGAAAAGGCCGCCACACAGGGCATATACAGCAACACGAACACCAGGAAGGAGAGCGCCGCCGCCGGGGTGAAAACACTCTGCAGCGCGGCGTACATGGCCGCGTCGGTGGCGTTGTTGTAGAGAATGGACAGGGTGCCCACCACCGCTTCCTTGGCCACCAGCCCGGCCACCAGCGCCACCGACGCCTGCCAGAAGCCGAAGCCCAGCGGTATGAACAGGGGGGCGATCAGCTTGCCCGCCGAGGCCAGCAGGCTGTCCCCCGCCTGGTCCGCCGTCAGCATATGGAAGCCGCCGGCAAAGGAGAAGGAACGCAGGAACCAGATGACGATGGAAGCGCCCAACAGGATGGTTCCCGCCCGCACGGCGAAATCCTTTACCCGCTCATACAGATGCATCCACAGGGTTTTCACGGTGGGCAGACGATAAGGGGGCAGCTCCATCACAAAAGGGGCGTGACCGCCCTTGAGCACCGTGCGCTTGAGGATCATGGCGCACAGGATCGCCACCACCAGCCCCAGCGCATACAAGCCGAACACCACCAGGCCCTTGTATTTGGGGAAAAAGGCGGCGATAAACAGGGCGTAAACCGGCATTTTCGCAGAGCAGGACATGAAGGGCGTGAGCATAATCGTCATACGGCGGTCCCGCTCGTTTTCCAAGGTACGAGCGGCCATGACGCCGGGCACCGAGCATCCGAACCCCATCAGCATGGGGACAAAGGAGCGGCCGGACAAGCCGGTTTTATGCAGCAGCTTATCCATAATAAAGGCCGCCCGGGCCATATAGCCGCTGTCCTCCAGGATGGAGAGAAACAGGAACAGCAGCAGAATCTGCGGGAAAAAGGAAACGATGGAGCCCACACCCGCGATCACGCCGTCGCATACCAGGCTCACCGCCCAGGAGGATGCGCCCGCCGCCTCCAGCCCCCCTCGTACCCAGGGGGTGAAATGGTTGCTGATAAGATTGTCCAGCCCGTCGGTCATCCAGCTCCCCAGCGGCCCGAAGGTGATGAAGAACACCAGCAGCATGATCCCTGCGAACAAGGGCAGCGCCAGATATTTATTGGTGGCGATCCGGTCGATCCGGTCCGACAGGGTCAGCTCGCCCGGCTCCTTCAGCCGGGTGACGCAGCGGGCGCAGACGTCGCAGATGAATTTGTATTTCTGGTCGGCGATGATCATATCCCGGTCGCCGTATCGTTCCTCCAGGGAGCGGATGATCTCGTCAATGAGATGGGCCTCCCCGTCGGTGAGCTCCAGCGCCTCGATGGTGGGGGCGTCGTCGTCGATGATCTTCACCGCCGACCAGCGCAGCGCCAGCCCCTTCTTCATGCAGGTGGGCTCGATGATGTCCTCGATGCGCAAAATCGCCTCCATAATGGGGGCGGCGTAGATGTCGTCGATGACATGAGTGGCCAGATATTCCGCCGTGTGGTGCTCCCGTCGGTCGTGGAGCTGATGGGTGATATAGGGACTGCCGTTATACCGCTTGTCCGCCTTTTCCGCCAGCCCCTGCTCGTCGAACTCCGACAAATCGCCGCCGGAACGCTCCACCCCGTCGTGGTGCGCCCGCTCCACCAGCTCCTTGATGCCCTGCCCCTTGCTGGCGGAAATGGGGACGACGGGAATCCCCAGCAGGTGCTCCATCATCTGCACGTCGATGACCAGCCCCTGGCTTTTCAGCATATCCATCATATTCAGCGCCACCACCATGGGGCGGCCCAGCTCCGCGAGCTGCAGCGTCAGATACAGGTTGCGCTCCAGATTGGTGGCGTCCACCACGTCCAGCACCACATCCGGCTTCTCGTCCATGATGAAATTGCGCGTCACCATCTCCTCCGCCGAATAGGGGGAGAGGGAATAAATCCCGGGCAGATCCACCACCGTCACGTCGCTGCCGTGGGATTTGAGCTGTCCGCCCTTCTTCTCCAC
>CAKTTT010000016.1 GCA_934615635.1 uncultured Eubacteriales bacterium
CGCTTACGTGACCGGCTTCCTGGTTAGGTTGTCGAAAAAGCTATTGCGCGAAAACTATTTTATGAAAAGTTTTCGTCCTCCTTTTCCAAAAGGCAGTGGGCTCGAGGGGACAAGCCTCCGCCGCGTCCCGCAGGATGCGAAAATCCTAAACCAATAATGCGCAGGAGGGGCGAACCCTCGCCGGGGCCACGGTGCGGCCTAACACGCCGCCTCAGAAGTTCCTGTACATTTTCCATCACGCTTGGCATGAAGGCTGCAAAAGGCGTGGGGCGGGTGCGGCACGGGACAGAACCGGCGGCCCTTGCTCCTGTCCGTGAAAGGAACCGCCGGGCCGGATGGCCCCACCTGCTTATATGGACCGGTTTCGGCCGTCGTCGGCCGTCGGAAAGGATACCGGGGCCGGTGGGAGGACAGCCGACCGGTGCTTTTGGCTTCCGGGCGGGAGCGGCTTTGCTGCCATATATCCACCGAGGCAGTCGGAAGGGATCTAACCAGACGTGCGGCGGCCGGCAGCCGGTTCATGACCAGAGGCGGCGTGCGGACCGGTTACCGGATAACGCCCAGAATACAGGCTTTCTGCCCCGATTCGGGCAGATGCAGCCGTCCTTTGTCCACCAAGGTTTCCATTATGAAGGCCATCACATCCATCTGGTGATGGATGAAGGCCAATTGGTCGCCTTTTTCCGACAGCGATTTCGGAAGGGTATCCCGGAGGGTTTTTGCCGCTGTTTCGCAGATTTCCATCATACAGCCGCTGATTTTCTCGGCCAGCGGCGCCAATATCCCCTGCGCCTGTTCCAGCACGGCGGCGGAGAAGACCGGAAAATTGGCGGAGAGCCTGCCGTTATCACAGGCGATGGCGCCCTCCTCTATCAGGCGGATAAGCTGGTCGTTGTCCTCATCGGCGGCCTTTTCCAGGATGGCGTCCGTCATGGCCTGCACCGCTTTATCCCAGCAGTCCGGCTTCCACTGCTGGCTATTGGGGAGAATCCGGTAATTCACCGCCGAAAAATAGGCGGTGTGATCCCGGTTTTCGCAGTGGCTATAAATGCCGTTGAAGTGATGGTACTGATAATCGTTGTCGTATCCGAAAACAAAGCCGTAGGAGCCGTTGGTGAGGGGCGGATAGTCCCCGAAACGCTGCCGGCCCTGGTTATCCGCCTGGCGGAGCCCCATCATCAGGGCGAGATTCCAAAAGATCCATTTGAGATCGTTATCCGGGACCGTTCGGCCGTCAAAATCCAGTTCCTTCAACCGGGGGAGCAAGGCGCAAAGCCGGTCGTCCGCCTCCTGTGCGAAGGCCTCGTAAATCGGCCGGATGAGGCCGGAGAGCCGCTTTTCATAAGCGCCGGTGAACAGGACGATGTTGGTCTGATAGCGATCTCCGTTTTTCCGGAGGATTTCCTCCTGCAGCAGGAGCTGCACCTCTTCCTCGAGATACACAACGGCCACCCCCAGCTCCAGCGAAAGCTCCTGCATGGTCAGCGGCGCGTCGTAGGCGGCCAGGACGATGTTGCCGGGCAGCTTTCTTTTGAACAACGCCCAGTAGCGGGAATTGTCGCCGCCGCCCCAAAAGTCCATCTGGAAGGTGCCGGGATGATAGCTTTTTTCTCCGAATTCCCTGGTCATTTCCACCCCTTCTTTCAATATTTTACGGGTTTTGAAGAGATAGTATTTTACCATCTCTACGCTGATGCGGAGGTCGTGGGCGATTTCGGCGCAGCTTTTGTTGCGGATATAATAGGCGACCGTGGCTTCCCGATATTGGGAGGACAGCAGCGCCAGTTCCCGCCGGAGGAGCTGCAGCTCCTCCCGGTGGATGACCTCGCTTTCCGGCGTGTCCCAATAGACGCCCGTGTAGCCGCTCTCCGATATCCCGTGACTTCGTTTGGAGCGAAGGTGGCTTTTGAAGGTATTGTCGGCGATCCTCCACATGAATCCGTAAAAAGCCTTGTCATCCTTCAAACGATGGGCGGATTTCAGAATTTCATATAGGATGTCGTTGGCCAGATCCTCCGCCTCTGTTTTGTCATAGAGCCTTGCCATGGAAAACCGGTAGATGCTCTGCAGGTTTTCCAGAACCAGCTCGGTCGCCCGTTGCTGCTCCATAATCTCACCTCCGTCCTCAGGTTTTGAAAGCTTTCAGTTCTATAGTAGCGGAAGGGGGGATCCGGTTAACCCGGAAAACAGGAAAATTTTTTATACGAGGTATAAACCAATGGGCCGGGACGCCGTCTGGCGTCCCGGCCCATTGGGAAAGGGAATCGGGAAAATGAGCGCGGCATCATTGCCCGGAGCCAAGGCTCCGGCGGCGGGTGTTAAAAAGCCACCACGACCCCGCCGTTGTTAGCGTAAACGGTGGAGAGCCCGCCGGTGGGAACCATCAGGACCTCCCGTAGCGCTTCGCATTTGGAAAGAAAGGCGGCTCTGAGGGAGGCCGCCCGTTCCGGGCAGTTGCAGTAAGCCAGCACCAGCGTCAGGGACTTTTTCGCCCGATCCGCCGTCTGCTCCGCCACCAGATCCACCAGCCGGGTCAGGGCGTTTTGCAGGCCGCGCACCTTGGCGGCCATCTTCACCTCGCCGTGGCCGTCGTCGCTCATAATGGGGCAAAGGGACAGGATGGAGGCCACGATTCCCGTCACCTTGTTCAGCCGGCCGTTTTTGACGAAATTCCCCAGATCCTCCAGCACGAACAGGGTGCGCATATTGGCGATGAACGCCTCCGCCTGGGGGATGATCGCCTCAAAGCTCTCCCCGGCGTCGATGCGTTCCTTGAGGAAGAGCGCGATCTGCAATTCTCCCGCCGCCGCGCTTTTGGAGTCGAAAACATGAATTTTTTTCTCTGGATGGGCTTCCCGTACCATATCCATGGCGACCCGGGCGGCGTTGTAGGAGCCGCTGAGCTTGCTGGAGAGAGTGACGACAAAGCATTCGTCGCAGGGGCGCATAAGCTCCGCAAATTCCTCCGGAGAGGGACAGGCCGAGGAGGCGGCCGCCTTGGAGGCCTTCATGTCCGCGATCAGCGTGGGGATATCCACGCCGCCGTCGTCGATGTACGTTTTGCCGCCGGCAATGTTGATTTTCAGCGGCGCTTTGACCAGGCCCAGACGTTGTTGCAGCTCCGGCGTGGTGTCGCAGCAGCTATCTGCGATCAGTTGAATGCTCATGATAAGCCTCCTGGTGGAAATTTATTTTGCAGGCGGCGAACTGGCCGCCGCCATGCGGTCGCGGCATACCGTCATCAGACGGTCGATTTCCTCCCGGCGGGGAGCGTTGAGATCGGGGTACACCGGCGGGAGGATCTGCAGGGTCAGGGGCGGGCAGCGCCGCAGCAGGCGGCGCAGAGGCAGCGGCTCCCGGTAGGTGATTACAAAGGGAACGATGGGGACGCCGCAGTCATAGGCAAAGAGGAAGGCACCCCGCTGAAAGGGGCGGATTTCCCGGCAATAGGGGCTCAGATATCCCTCGGGGAAGAAGTGGACCGAACCGCCCTTCATTAGTATATCCCGAACCTTGTGGGAAAAATTACAAAACGCCCTGGTGGTTTCGGGAATGGGAAAACCGCCGAGATATTTCACCAGATGGCGGATAAAGGGGATTTCCAGATTGGATTTGAGGGTGGGAAAGTGCAGCTTCCGGTCAAAGCAGGCGCAGGCCACCATGGAGCAATCCAGCATATTGACGTGGTTGCATATGGTGATGATGCTTTGGGGCAGGCCGCGAAGGTTGTCAAAGCCCACCGTGCGCAGCCCGAAAAACAGGCGGTTGTAGATGGTGAGCACCACGAGGGCAAACCAGTGGAGAAGCCAGCTTCCCACCCGGAACAGCAGGCTGTCGTCATCCAAAAAGCTGTAGCCGTCGTCGATTTCCAGCGGTACGGAGCCCTCAAAGGGGACCTTTTCGGCGCCGGCCCGCTCCGGCGCCATCTCACGCATGGGAACCCTCCGCTTCTTCAATGGCCGTGCGGAACATCTCCTCGATCTGGCGGACGCAGGCGTCGATGCCGTAGCGGCGGCCGTGTTCGGCGTAGCGGATTTCCATCATTCGGCGCTGACTCTCGTTTTCGATCCAGTAATCGATTTTCGCCGCAAGATCGGCACTGTTCCCCGCCTGGAATAGGCTGCGCTCATCCAGCGCAAATTGCGGAGTGGCCGACTTGGGGCTGTTGGCGATGATGGGCACCAGGCCGCTGCGGAAGGCTTCTATACAGGAGATAGCCTCGATTTCAGCATCAGCGGCGTGGACGTATAGGTCGCATTGCCCCAACAGCTCCAGCAGCCGGGGCTTCTCGAAGAAGTCGATCACGATGGGATGGGCCAGGTCGGCCGCCAGGGTCTCGTATTTTTTGCGGTTGGGGCCCTGTCCGGCCAGCACCAGCCGGATACGGTCGGCGTGACGGGATTTTTTCACTGCATCGATCAGCACGTCCTGCCGTTTTTCATTGGAGAGGCGGCCGATCATCAGGATGACGAACTGATCCTCCCAGCAAGCGGGCTTCGCTTGCTTGCGGTAGCGGAAGCAGCGGTCCACCCCGTTGGAAATCACATGAAGCTGCGCGGTATAGCCGTGATTTTCCAGTTCCCCGGCGATGAAGCGGCTGGGGCAGTGGATGTGGGTGAAGCGGTTGTAAAAGCTGTTGCGGAAAAAGGAATAGATCACGTTGTTCACGCCGGTCATCTTCCCCATACCCAGGGTATAGGTGATGTTTTCCGGCTGGACGTGAAAAGCAGCCGTATGGGGGACCCCCAGCCGCTCCGCAATCTTCAGCCCGGACAGGGACAGCCAAAAGGGCATGAGAAAATGGACCACGTCCGCCCAGCGGATAGCCTCCTCTAGCGTTTCCCGGTCCGGCCTGGCGAAGGCCATGCCCTGCTTTTTTATGATATTATCGGCAAAGGAGATCAGCTTGAACTCCCGCATTTCATAGCGATCCGCCGCTTTGCCGATGCTGGCGGTTTTCACCTCGTTGCCATGACGCTTGAGCTCTTCCGCAAACCGGCGGGCGGAGATCGTGGTGCCGTTGTTATCGCTGTCGAACTGATCCACCACAAGCAATATTTTCAAATGAACCACCTATCTCTCGGTGATATCTAGTTATTAAAACTAGAATAACACATATTTATACACGTGTCAAGAAATATTATTTACCGCATAATTTCGTTTTTCATGCATCACGCGTTTCGGGTTTTCTCAATTGAGACCTTGGGGCCCTACCTGGGAGAACAACCGCTCCACCTCTCCGGCCAGAAGCGCATGGTCCGGCGAACCCAGTCCGGGATCCCCCTCCGTCAGCTGCCTGGCCGCGTCCTGGGCCTCCCGAAAAAGAGACATATCTCCGTTGAGGTTGGCAATTTTCAGCGCCGGCAGGCCATGCTGGCGGCTGCCGAAAAAGTCTCCGGGTCCCCGCAGCTTGAGATCCTCGTCCGCGATCTTAAAGCCGTCGTTGGTGGAACACATGACCTTCAGCCGCCGTTGAGCCTCCTCGTTCTGGGCGTCGGAGAGGAGGATGCAGGTGGAGGGGAATTTTCCCCGGCCCACCCGGCCGCGGAGCTGATGAAGCTGGGCCAGCCCGAACCGTTCGGCGTTTTCAATAACGATAATCACGGCGTTGGGAACATCCACCCCCACCTCTATCACGGTGGTGGAGACCAGTACGGCGATTTCGCCGGCGGAAAAGGCGGCCATCACCCGGTCCTTGTCGCCCCCCTTCATACGGCCGTGGAGCAGTCCCAGACGATAGCCCTTCAGGGGACCGGCCGCCAGCCGGCGGACGTTTTCCTCCGCTGAGGCGAGATCGCCTTCCCCCTCTTCCACCAGGGGACAAACCACATAAGCCTGGCGGCCCTGATCCACGAATTTGCGGACATAGGCATAAGCCCGCTCCCGTTTGTCCGAGCCCACGGCATAGGTGGCGATGGGCTGGCGGCCGGGAGGCAGCTCATCCAGCACGGACACGTCCAGATCGCCGTACAGAATCAGCGCCAGCGTCCGGGGGATGGGGGTGGCGGACATCACCAGCAGATGGGGATTGACCCCCTTGGCCGCCAGTCCCGCCCGCTGTCCCACGCCAAAACGGTGCTGTTCATCGGTGATGACCAGTCCCAGACGGGGAAAGTTCACCCCCTCGGACAACAGGGCGTGGGTTCCCACCAGGAAATCGATCTCCCCGTCTGCCAGCCGTTGCAGCACCTCCC
Organism: uncultured Eubacteriales bacterium; assembly: GCA_934615635.1. GTDB lineage: Bacteria > Bacillota > Clostridia > Oscillospirales > Acutalibacteraceae > CAKTXU01. Next base: position 6,195 of record CAKTTT010000016.1, read on the forward strand.
GCTTTTCCGCCGCCGGCATGGAGCCGGTCAGCAGCCCCACCCGCACGCCGCCGGGTTCCAGCAGGCCGGATAAGGAGCGGGCGTGCTGCTCGGCCAGGATCTCCGTTGGGGCCATCATGGCCGCCTGCCAGCCGTTCTTCACCACCGTGTAGGCCACGCCGGCGGCCACGGCGGTTTTGCCGCTTCCCACATCTCCCTGGACCAGGCGGCTCATGGGAGAGGGCCGGCCCATATCTCCCACGCACTCGGCGATGGCCCGCCGTTGGGCGCCGGTGAGGGTGAAGGGCAGCAGGCGAAGGAATGCGGCGGTATGATCCGCCCGCATCACCGCGCCGGTTTCCGCCCGGGTGCGCCCCTTGAGACGCAGCAGCCCCAATTGGAGCAGCAGCAGCTCCTCGAATACCAGCCGCTTGCGCGCCCGGGCCAGCGCCTCCTGCCCGGTGGGGAAATGGATATTTTCCACGGCGAACCGCCGCACACACAGGGTGTGCTCCTGCCGCAGCGCAAAGGGGAGGGGATCGTTGTCCAGCTCCTTGTCCAGCAGGGTCAGCGCCTGGGCCACCGCCGCTTCGATCATCCGGGAGGTGAGCCCTTCGGTTTGGGGATAAATCGGCCGGATCCTCTCGCCGGTTTCCGCCGGCTCGATCAGCGGGGAAGCCATTTCAAAGCGGCGGGGGCCGCCGGCGACGGTCCCAAAAAACAAGTATTCCCCGCCGCGCCGGATTTTTTCGGCGGCGTAGCGGTTGTTGAACACGGTCACCTTCATGGGGGAAACGCCGTCGCTTACCGTGAAGGTGTATAGGGTCAGTCCCTTCCGGATCCGCCGTTCCTGAGGGTCGGTCACCGCCGTGGCCCGGATGCAGCAGGGTTCCGTCCCCGCCGCGGCGATGGGGACCACCGCCGACCAGTCTTCGTAAGCCCGGGGATAGTGGCGGATCAAATCCCCCAGGGTGGCGATGCCCAGCCGGGCGAACTGACCGGCCCGCCGGTCTCCCACCCCTTTCAGACTGCGGATGGAGGCTTCAAGTCCCACGCACATTTCCGACACTTCCTTTCCCCTGCAGGCAGAGCGGCTGCCGGTGTTTCCCCGGGTTTCCCGTGCTTCCCGTGCTTCCCGTACCTCGCCATATACGGCGGGAGAGAAAGCCCCTTCTCCCCGGGGAGAAGGGGCGCTCACCGTCCCGGACGGCCGCCAAAGCCATGCCTTGCCGCGGGAGCGTATTCTCCCCCCGCAGACGGGGCGACAGGGCTGCGTCCGCCAAAAGCAGCGGTGCCCGCCTTGGTATGTTCATCTACGCTCCGTCTTACACTAACTTGTGTTTCAAGCCTCGTCAGCCGGGTTCTCCCGCGGCCGGCGCTTATCCCGCAGGGAGCGGAAAAAATCCGACAGCACCCGGCCGCACTCCTCCTCCAGCAGACCGCCCTGGACGGCGGGCTTATGGTTGTAAGGCAGGGAAAACAGATCGGTGACCGATCCGCAGGAGCCCGCCTTGGGATCCCGGGCGCCGAACACCACCCGGTCGATCCGGGCGTTGATGATGGCCCCGGCGCACATGGGACAGGGCTCCAGCGTCACATATAGGGTGGAGCCGAAGAGCCGCCAGCCCCCCAGCCTCCGGCAGGCATCGGCGATGGCTTCGATCTCCGCGTGCGCCAAGGCGTTGCGGGCCCTTTCCCGGCGATTCCGGCCGACGCCCACCACCGCGCCCTCCCGCACGATTACCGCTCCCACGGGCACCTCGCCCTCCGCCGCCGCTTCGGCGGCCAGCTCCAGGGCCAGCCGCATATAGGCCTCTTCCGTTACCGCTGCCTCCATTTCGTCCCCCTATGAAACAAGCTGCACATTGGCGCAGGTCAGCAGGATGTAAAGGATCACGCTGATCAGGAAGGGCGGGGAGGTGAGCAGGGCGCTTTCCCGTTCCCGCGCGGTGAGCAGGGAGCGGGAGGGAGAAAGGGAGCGCAGCAGCGGGCTGCGGAGCAGCACCGCGGGAATCAGCGCCAGCAGACCGATCAGGGCGCAGCCGCCGTAGACGATGAGGATGAGCCGGTTGGCCTGCTCCGCGCTTTGGTTGAGGATGGCGTAATCCAGCAGCACAGCGATGGCGTTGTTGGTGAAATGCAGCGCCACCGCCATCCAGATGTTCCCCGTCTGGACCACCATAAAGCCCATCACCAGCCCGATCAGGAAGGCGAAAGGAATTTGCAGGATGTTTCCGTGCATAAGGCCGAACAGAATGGCGGATACCAGAATCGCCAGTCCATCGCCGTATCGGCGCAAGGTTTGCAGAATAAAGCCACGGTAGACCATCTCCTCCAGGATAGCGGGCAGCACCGCTATCACGAACAGGTTCAGGAGCAGGCTTACCGGGGTGGGCTCCAGCATCTCGGGATAATCCGGGGGCGCAATGCCGAACACATAGAGGAAATTGACGATGCTGTTGGCAGCAAAGTTGGCGGTCACACACATGGCCATGCCCAGAGGGATGCTGAAAACCGCCGTCCCCACGCTCACCCGCTCATGGGCGCCGAAGGGATGGAGGCGCATATGAAAAATCAGGGATGCCAGGAGCATGGGCGCCCCCATGGCGACGGTGTAAACAAGGGCGTATAACAGCAGATAGGCGGTGTTGCCCAGCCCCAGGTAGGCGTCGTTCTGCACCGCATCAGGACGGACGATCCCCAGCAGAAGAAGGAACATGATCACCACTGTAAAGAAAAACTGCATCAGCAGGGTTTGAAGCAGCATCCCCGTTCCGATGAAGGCCGCATCCCGCTTGAGACTGCGCCGCTCCATCTCCCGCTCATCCGGGTTAACCCATCCGTTTAACATATCCTTCATGCCTTTCCGGCTGTCGCCTTCTCTTTTGTTCTATTTCTCTATTTTACCATGTTCGGCGGCGGCTGTAAACAGGAATACCCGCGAAACCTGGCGAGGGAGCTGCCGGCGACGGAAATCCCAAAGAGCGGGCGGCTGAAGATGTGCGGAACACGCCGTCTTTTGCCTCGGCGGCTCCGCCGCTCAAAAACCGGCCTTGCCCGTTATCCCGTGTCCGCGCCCAGCCTTCAGGCGGCGCGCTAACGGCTCGCTTTGCTCGCCGCCCTACGCGGGAGCTTTTTCCTCGACCAATCCAAAAAGGGCGGCGGATTGGCTCTCCGCCGCCCTGCGCGCGCTCTGTTTTCGTCTTACGGCCGCCTGCGGGCATAGCCCATTTCCTCCAGCAGCCGCGCCAGTACCGTCAGCCGTTCGCCGATGAGCTCGCCGTCCTTGCCCAGAGCATCGGCAAAAAGACGAATATCCTCGTCCAGCATGGGGTTATCCGTACACACGGCCACCGTCATGGCATCGCCCTGCAGGCCGATCCGGTCGATGGCGGGGGTTTCGGGATCGTATAATTTGGCGTACCGATAGGCCTCCTGAAAATATTCCAGAGAGCGGCAGATCAAAATCGCCAGATCCAGCACCCGATGCATGGGCAGCTCCTCCGACTGGCGGGACCATTTTTCCCCCGTGTATCGCCAGACCTTGGCGGAAATATCCACCCGGCCCCGGTCGTTCCATTGGGCCAATCCCAGAGAAAGCCCCTGGGCATCGGAAGCATAGGCCCTGCGGCCGTCCACATTGCCATAATTTTCGGATACGATCACCGGCTTATGCTTTAAGTTGGTGGGGATTTTCATAGGAAAACAACCTCTTTTTATCATTTACTAAATTACTAAGATTAGTAATTTAGTAAATGATACGACAAAGGGCCGCGACTGTCAAGGCGAAAAATTACAAATAGTAATATTATTCATTAAATATACAAAATTTGCGGACTTGATTGAATCCCTCATTTCAACAGATGTTCAGAAAGCAAGCCGAGGATAACCAGATGAAAAACCGCGTTTTCCGGCGGCGGAAGGGGGCGGAGAAGCGCAAAGGATACGGAAACATACGGCGAAATAAATTACAAATAGTATTGTAGCTGAAAAATATACAAAAAATCCGCCCTGGAGGGCGGAAAAGAAACGGCTATAGGGGGCGGGAATTTCCCGCACGGCTTTTCAGTGATTGGGGGGGACCCAGCGGCAGCGCCGGTGGAAGCCCCCGTAAAACAGCCTCAGCTTCAAGCATCAAGCGAAGCGGGTTACGGACAGATCATCTGGCGAGCACGTATAGGCGCGGCATGAAGTGCGAGCGCCCGTTTACGGGCGGCGGAGCGGCAGATGCTTTCGTTACCCGCGGGTAAAAAGCCCTTCCAGGGCCTGATGAAGCCGCCGGCTGTGCCGCGGTTTTTTATTTATCCGCCGCGGCCAGCCGCCCGGTGAACATATAGCGGCCGTTGTTGTCCGGCGACAGGGTGACCTCCGTCCAGGAGGAGGGGAGCAGCAGATTTCCCTCCTCGTCCGGTTCCTGGAGAGTGAAGCCATAGCCGTCGAAGGTGTAGTAAACGCCGGTTTCCAGGGAATCCAGATAGGATTCCAATGTGTGGCGGTTGCGGTAGATCAGCTCGGCGTGGGGCTTGCCCACAAAGCGTAGATGCCACGGCTCATAGGATTGGCCGGTTTCGCCGGCCTTCAGAAAGGGATACCGGATGATGAAACCGTATTTCCAGCTATTTTGATCCACCCATACGCCGCTTTTGCTGTCGATGAAGCGGCGCTGGGCCTTCTGTGCCACATAAACGTCCAGCCCAAGGCCCGTTTGATGCTCGCTGGCGCCGGGAGTCGCCGCCAGCGAGCCCTCCTCCTCCAGTACCTGGGCCTGCTCGTCCGCGCTGCGGTAGGTGCTCATCAGCAGCAGTTTTTCACCGGTGGCTTCGCTGTTGGCCTGCAGCAGCGCCTCCAACGCCTCGGGCACCGCCGCATCCACCAGCAGGCCGGTATCCCGGAACTCCACCGTCACCGGCTGAAACTCCTCCAGCCGGTGCTTTTCGTTTACCAGCAGCAGGGAGCGGTCCGCCGTGATCCCCTCCGCTTCACCCTTTAAGGCGGCCTCCAGGGAGATGTTGCGGCAGTCCTTATCCGCTACCTGAACCACGGCGGGCTGCACGGGATTGCGGCCGCGGAAGCGTTCAAACAAGCCGTAGCGCCAGTCGCTGCGGACAATGAGTACAGCGATGGCCGCCACCACCAGCAGCAGCAGAACCAGATTGACGATGACGAGAATCAACTGTTTGCGTTTGGATTTCATAGAATTCAGCCTTTCTGCGGCCCTCTGAAAAGGGCGCAGGACCATGGTAGCACAAGGAAAAAGGGAAATGCAACCGGATGGCGAAAGTATAAGAAAACCCTAATCGGAATCAAAGAAATTGATCCTTTTCTTTCGCTTTTCTTCATAATTGAATTATGGTATACTGCTGATCAGGGAGAGGCGGTGCACGCCGAGAGGGCGGTATGCACCGGCGGGGGAACCGTTAGAAGGGCATAGAAAGATATAGAAGAACAGGAAAAAGGAAGCCATGGGGGATCGCCCGCGGGGCGGTCTGCCGGCGGCGGTAAGGGGACCGCCCATCTTCCGCGAGGCGGGAGACTCTCCGCGGCCCCTGTTCCAACCGTCATAAGCAGGCGGAGCGGTTAGGCGGCGGGATAAAACGCCATATTACGCCATATTGCCGCCGCTTGGGGGAGAAGATGGGGGAATCTCACAAGCCGCCCTGGCCAGCGGCGGCTTGTTCAAGCGGGCTGCAGGAATGTCTCGGCCGCCGGCCGCAGGGGACTTAAAGGGGCGGCCAGGACAGAAAGTGGGTGGAGATAGATAATGGAGGATAAAGTCGCTGTGAGTCATTATTTTATCGAGGATCCCAATCTCGCGCATCAGGTCGAGGCATTTTCCTATTATTTCGGCGATCGGCGGTTCCGGTTTGAAAGCGATGCGGGGGTGTTTTCCCCCGGCCATGTGGATCCGGCCACCGATCTGCTGCTTCATCAGCTCCCCGCTCTGTCGGGCGAGGTGCTGGATCTGGGTTGCGGCTGGGGGCCGGTGGGCACCGTGCTGGGGGCGCTGTATCCGGAAACGGCCCGCATCACTATGTCCGACGTAAACGGCCGCGCGCTCGCTCTGGCGGAGCGCAACAGCAGGGCCAACGGGGTGGAGGCAGCCTGCGTGCTTTCCGACGGATTTGAGGGGCTGGAGGGCCCCTTCGATGCGGTGGTACTCAATCCCCCCATCCATGCAGGCAAATCGGTGATTTTCGGCTTGTACGAGGGGGCCTTCAGCCATCTGCGGGAAAAGGGCCGTCTGTTTGTGGTCATCCAGAAGAAGCATGGGGCGGAAAGCACGATCGCCAGGCTGGAGGAGCTGTTTGGCGGCTGTGAGATCCTGTACAGGAAAAAGGGGATGTATGTGCTGGAGGCCCGGAAATAGCGCCGCCTCTGCAATCCCTCCCGCTCAAGGGGCGCATATTCCGTCTCCTTCTGCAGATACTAAGGCTATAATCCACAGAAAGGATGACGGCATATGCAGAAGGACGGGCAATCTCTGTTGAATTCCGACGTACCCATGGGGCTGGGGATGGCTTTGGCTCAGAATGTGGAAGCCATGCAGGCGTTTTCCGCCATGGAGCCGGCCAAACAACGGGCGATTATCGACCGCACGCACACCATCGGATCCAAAAAGGAGATGCAGGCCTTTGTCAGCCGGATCGGCCGGGGGGAAACGGTGTGAACCGGTTTCGGTTGAGGAAGGCGATAGTCGGATGGCGCTATCCATGTTTAAAAGACGGAACCCTTTTATAAAGCCAACGGCAGGAAGCCTTTTTATGCCAGCCGGTTCCGGCGACCACAAGAGCGGGGGAATGACAAGCATTCCCCCGCTCTTGTAGTTATGGAAATGGCCGGCGCTGCCGGAGGAGAAATAGCCTTCTTCTCAAGCATTGGAACGGTGCGAGACACAAATTAAAAAGCGACATATCGGAAAAACCAACGGTAGATGTTGTGCGTCCGTTTACGGGCGGCGGGGCAAGTGAAGCAATGAAAATACCATTCCGTGCGTCTGGAGTCGCCCGCCGGTATCCGGCTCTTTTCGCGCCTGCTCAAGCCTGCGGCTTCGCCGGGAGTTTTGACTGTTGGTGGACGACGGCGCAGAAGGGAATAAGAGCGCCCGCAAGCGGACTTTGCGGAGGGGCGACGCCCTCTCTCCGGCTATCTTTGCCGTGGTCCGGATGGGAGAGGGACTTTTCCGCCGCCTCCCGCGCTTCCTGTTCACGCAAAGGACACCAGGGCCAGCAGGGCGGGAATAGGAAGATAGGGGTCGGCCAGCCGGAAGCGGCTGTCTGCAGAATCCTCCGGATATTCCAGCGGCAGGATCTCCAGCGCGGCGGAAACGCGCTCCTCCGGCAGGCGGCAGGCAGCCGCCAATTCTGGGAGAGAGACGAAGCGGGCCATGTCCTCCCTTCTTATCGCGTACAGCGCGAACAGTATCGGTAAAACGTCCGCTTCGCACAGAGCTTGCAGCACGGCCTGGATTTTTCGCAGCCGCGCGCCGCTGAGAGGCTGGAAAAAGCGGCTGTCGGAGAGCAGGACCGTTCCTCCGGAGTGGATGGTGGTCCCCTCCGGCTCGGAGCAGACGGAGCAGCCCCAGGCGCCTTCTTCCCGGGAATAGGGCTGGTCGGCGTTCCAGGGAACGGTTCCCATTTTCCGGCAGACGCCGTCGTGAAGACGGGCGGCCAGCCGATAGGCGGCGCCGAACACCTCCTCCCGGGGGAGATCGTTCAAAAAGGCATGGAGCTGCTTGTGAAGCGCGGCTTCCTGCTCCGCCTCCTTTGGCGCGTCGCAGCCCAGCAGCCGGTCGACAGTGACGCCGAAATAGGCGGCCAAAGCGGGTAGAAGCTGGATATCCGGGCAGCAGACGCCGCTTTCCCATTTGGAGACCGCCTGGTTGGTCACTCCCAGCGAGGAGGCCAGCTCCTCCTGGGTGATTCCCTTTTCCCGGCGGAGGAGGGAGAGTTGCTGTTGCAGATGGAGCGGTCCGACAGCGGCCATGCCGCAGTCCCCCTTTCATGAGTTTGTGCTTAGAGTATACGACCCCACAGCGGTGGAAGCAATGGCGGATTTGTTGGAGGAGGTCCTCCGGTTCCAACCGCGGGTTGGGAGGAAGAGCTTGCCGACAGGCCGGGACGGGAAAGAGAAGGGGAAGAGAAGAGGAAAAAAGGCGGCGGATTTCTTTGGAAATCCGCCGCCCGGTGTTCTGTCTAGTTCCCTTCCACATAGGCCCGCAGATGGAGCAGCGCCTCCGCCGCCCGGAGAAAATCCGGCGCCATCCGCCGGACCATGGCCAGGATCCGGGGACGTTCCTCCTTGTTTTCCGCCAGGGACATGGTCATTTGCAGCAGGATGTCGCTGGTGAGATGGATGTCCTCCTCCCGTCCCCGGTTTACCGCCCGCAGCAGGGCGGGCACGTCGATTTTGCCCCGAAAGGTCCGGTATTTTTCCGCCGACACCCGTTCGCAGTCCAGCAGCTCCCGGATAAAGATTTCGGCAGTGCATTCCCGGAGCCGGTCCAGGCCGTACAGCCGGGCGGCGTACTCCAGTCCCTCCGCCACGTTGTCCCCCAGTTCATCCCGCAGCCGCTGATATTCTGCGTTGGGGAAGTACATCCACTGGCCGGAGAAGCGGCCGAAGGCCTTCATCGTGTCGTACCAGCCCATATCGATTTTTCGCTGCGCGGTTTCCGGCTGGAAGGCAAAGGCCCGGCCCAGGGGATCCAGCGGCCGGATATAAATCAGGTTGAGATGGGGATCCAGGTCATGGACCAGGTTGGTGTCCCCGATATTCACCACGATGACGTTATCCTTCTGCCGGGAGAGCAGCATACGCACCGGCACGTTGTCCACCAACCCGCCGTCCAGGAACTTTTTGCCGTCGATTTCCGGCCGCTTGAGTCCAGGATAGGCGGCGCTGGCCATGATGTAGTCCATCATCCTTCCCACCGGAATCTGATCCTTGTAAAGAAAGCGGCCCTGGCGGCCGCTGGTTTCCAGGGTTACCAGGCCGAAATCCCGGGGAGAAAGCCGGATACGGGGTTCGTCCACCAGTTCCTCCAGCTTCCGCCGCAGGGGGGAGATATCCAGCCCGTGATGCCGCCACAGCTCCTTGACCAGGATATCCGCGTTGCGCAGGCTGAACAGGTTGTCCGGCGCCCGCAACGGTTCGGGGAGCTGGAATCCCTTTTCTATGCTCATGTTTTTCCACAGATCCACAGCGCCGTCGAATTCGTCCAGCACCACCAGGGCGCCGTTCATCGCGCCCACCGAGGTGCCCACCACCCGCTGCAGGGGAACCTCCAGCTCCCGCAGCGCCTTCCAGGCGCCGATCTGGTAGATGCCCTTGGCCCCGCCGCCGGCCAACACCAGCCCATAGCTTTCCATGGAGGTCTCCTTCCAATTGTAATAAAGGGTCAAAACCGCCGGCCATACGCTCTTCCGGGGCTTATGACCGGCGAGCAGATGCTTGGAAACAGAAATAGTCTTCTTTTGCTTGAACCGCCCCGCCGCCCGTAAACGGGATGACAGGTCATTTCGAGTCTGAGAGGATCTTCCGGACGGCTTGCCAGCGGCCCGCTTCGCTCAATGTCTTTTTAGAAGTATCTCCGCCGGTTCCCCTAAGCAATGAAAAAATCATGCCGGGCGGAAGCCGGCCACCACCCGTTCGATGCCGCCGAGATCCCGGCGGACGGTGATCGCGTCCAATCCGGCCGCGCGGAACAGGGTGGCCACGGCGGCCGCCTGGCCGACGCCCACCTCCACGGCGCAGAAGCCTCCCGGCTGCAGCCGGGGAACCCAAATGCGCGCAATCCCCCGATAGAACCGCAGGCCGTCCCCGCCGTCCAGGGCCATCCGCGGCTCCCGGCGCACCTCCGGCATCAAGCCTTCCAGCTCCTCCGCTGGAATATACGGGGGATTGGACACCACCGCGTCAAACAATCCCTCCGCCGCGCCGGGATCCAGGGCATCTCCCGCCTTCACCGTGAGGGCGTATTGAGGATAACGGGCGGCGTTGCGGCGCAGATAGGGCAGGGCCTCCTGCGACAACTCCACCGCCGTGACGCGGGCCCCCGGGCACAGCCGGGCGATCCCCAATCCCACACAGCCGCTGCCGGCGCAGAGATCCAGCACCCGGGGCTGGAGGCGGCCTTTCAGCCAATCGGCGGCGGATTCGCATAAAAGCTCGGTATCCGGGCGGGGAATCAGCACTCCCTCACCCACCTCCAGGGTCAGGTCCAGAAAGGGCCACCGGCCTAGGATATATTGGAGGGGTCGCCGCTTCTCCCGCTGCGCCACCGCCGCCTCCAGCCGGGCGGCGGTCTCAGGCGGGAGGGGCCGCTCCTTCCAGAGGGGCAGTCCCCCCTTAGGGAGCCCCGCGATATCCTCCAGCAGGCAGAGGGCGTCAAAGGCGGGGCTGTCGCACCCCGCCTTTGTCAAACGGTCCCGCATGGACCGGTACCAGCCGCCGTAGCTTTCCCCGGTCACCACCTGTCCGCCTCCGGATCGTCGGGAATCACGGCCTTCAGGGCGGCGATGGCGCATTCGATCATGCTGTCGTCCGGCTCCTTGGTGGTGATCCGCTGCACCCAGAGCCCGGGGGCGGAGATGATCCGGGTCAGCAGATTGTCCTTGCGGCCGGCCAGCTTGATCAGCTCATATCCCACGCCTACCACCACCGGCAGGGTCAGCAGCTTGAAGAAGGTGCGCAGCACCGCGTTCTGCCCGGGGATGAAAATGGCGACGATGATGCCCACCAGCAGCATAAGGACCATGAAGGAGGTGCCGCACCGGGGATGGAAGCGGCCCTGTATCCGGACGTTCTCCACCGTCAGGGGCAGTCCTTTTTCGTAGCAGAAGATGGTTTTATGCTCGGCGCCGTGGTACATGAACACCCGCCGGATATCCTTCATCATGGAAACCAGGGATACATACCCTACAAAAAGCGCGATCCGGCAGACCCCTTCGAAGATGCTGCGGACAACCCGGTTCCCGATGGCGGGGAAGACAGGCTTGAGCCAGTTGGCCAGCTGGGCGGGAAGCCACATAAAGAGAAACACCGCCAGACAGATCCCCAGCACCGTGCTGAGGACCATGAGGAAGGACATGAGATAATCCTCCGCCTTATTTTTCTTCTTTTCCGGCGCCGAAGGGGCCGATACGGACGAGACGGGTGGAAACGGTTCCCCGTCGGCGCCGGCCTCGGCCGCAATCTCCGGGTTCCCCGCGGGGGGCGCCTGCTGCCCGGCGGTTTCCGGCGCATCGATTTCCGCCGGCGCGGCTTCCGTCTCCAGTGCGGATTCCACCGCCCTTTCCTCTTCCAGCGCCGCTTGCGCGTCTGGCTGCACGCCGGCATCCGCCGGTAGCTCCGGATTCACCGCCGCTTCCGCCTTTTCCGAGGACGCCTTTTTCCCGGAGGGGGCGTCCTCCTCGTCCTCCAGACCGGCCATCTCCGCTGAACGCATGAGGCATTTATAGCCGAAGCGCATGGAATCCACCAGGCCGTAGATGCCGCGGAAAAAGGGAACCTTCCATATGGCGGCCCGGTTTTGCCCGGTGGTGGGCCAGCTTTCCTCCACGATTTCTCCGGACACGTGGCGCACCGCCATAGCGGTGCGTTCCGGTCCCCGCATCATTACCCCTTCGATCAGCGCCTGTCCGCCGATGGAGGTTTTTTTCACCGGGCAGAGGGCTTCCCCGCCCTCCCGGCTTTCTTTTGGTGAGGTATCAGCCATCTTGCACAATCCTTCCTTTCCTGCATCCGCCGCGGATGCCCTGTTTTCCCGCTCCTATGTAGGCTTGCCGGCCCCGCCTCACACGCCGTCGGACGGCGGCGTTAAAGGGAAGGCGGCGGGAGGTTCCTCCGGCGTTTGCGGCTCTGAATGGGCGCCGCTGTCCGACGGCGCCACAGGGAGGGTGATGGTCACCGTGGTGCCCACGCCCTCCTCGCCGTCTATCTCCAGCCGTCCTTTATGGCGGCGGATGATCTCATCCGCCAACGCCAGCCCTATGCCCGAGCCGGGACGGGTGTTGTTGGCCTTGAAAAACTTGTTTTTGATCCGGGGCAGATCCTCCTTGGAGATGCCCACGCCGCTGTCGCTTACCACCACCTGGATATGAGCGCCCATATCCGCGGCCTCCACCCGCACCTTGTCCCCGCGGTTGGAGTACTTGATGGCGTTATCGATGATATTGATAAACACCTGCTTGAGCCGGTCGTGGTCGCCCAGTACGGGGGACAGGTCGGCGGCCTCCACATAAATCAGATCGATGCCCTCCCGGGCGGCCCGGTCACGGAAAAGGAAAACCGCCTCCTCCAGCTCGGCCAGCAGATCCATGCGTTCGAATTTCATGGTGATGCGGCCGCCCTGCATACGGGAGAAGTCCAGCAGCTCCTCCACAATGCTGGACAGGCGCTCCGCCTCGCCGGAGATAACCTCCAGTCCCTTGCGAGTGAGCTGGGAATCGGTGTCTCCCGCCTCCCGCAGCGTCTCGCTCCAGCCCTTGATGGCGGTCAGCGGGGTGCGCAGCTCATGGGAGACGGAGGAGATGAAGTCGTTTTTCAGCTTTTCGGCGTTGGAAATCTCCCCCGCCATATAGTTGATGGTGTCGCACAGCTCGCCGATTTCGTCGTCGTACTGCTTTTCGATCCGGTAGTCGTATTCACCCAGGGCGATCCGCCGGGCGGCCTGCCCGATTTCTGTCACCGGATGGATGATGGAGCTGACGAAATAGGAGCTGGACAGCATGACGAAGAAGAGGATGGCGGCGCCGAACAGCAGCATGATGGCCACCAGCATGAGGATCAGATGGTCGATATTGGACAGGGAAACCAGATACCGCACCGCCCCCAGCCGATTGCCGTCGGCATCCACAATAACCCGGGTCATGGCCATGACGTTCTCTCCGCCGTCATTCCGGCCGTGCCAGACGCCGGAGCCGTCGCTGTCCTTCATGGCCAGCGCGTAATCGGGCTGGGCGAAAGCGTCGGCCGCCTCTCCCTCCGGCTCGAATCCGCTGGAGGAAACCAAAATCCTTCCGCTGGCATCCACCACCTGCATTTCGATTCTTTCCTTGTCCGGGAAGTTTTCCGCCACCTCCCGGGCCCGCTCCTCAAAGCTGAAGTTATTCTGGGAAAAGGAGTTTTCCAGAATGCCGTTGAGCCTCTCCGCGCTGGCGGCAAGAATCTGGCTGACGCTTTGGTAATAATAATTGCGTACCGCTACGCCGAATATCACTTCAAAGAGCAGCAGGAGAACGGCGATGACGCCCAGACCGTTGACCAGCCAGCGCCTGGTGATGCTTTTGCGCGCCATTCCGTCCACTCCTTTCCTTGTCGTCCGTTTCCACCGGCAGTCTGCCGCCGGCAGATCATCCCTGGACGTTCCACTTATAACCCATGCCCCATACCGTCAGGATATATTGGGGACTGGAAGGATCCTCCTCGATCTTCATACGCAGCCGCCGGATGTTGACGTCCACGATTTTTTCCTCGCCGAAATACTCCTCCCCCCATACCCGGGTGAGGATATTGGTACGGCTCAGGGCTTTGCCGGGATTGGTGAAAAAGTACTCCATAATCTGGAATTCCACCTGGGTCAGCTCGATGGGCTGCCCCTGCTTGAGCAGGGTGCGGCTGCGCAGATTGAGGACAAAATCCCCCGATTCGATCTCCTCCAGATAGCTGACTTCTTCCCGGCTGCGCAGGGCCATGACCCGTCGGTAAAGGGCATCCACCCGGGCCATCAGCTCGGACGGACTGAAGGGCTTGGTAACGTAATCATCCGCCCCCATCATCAGGCCGCCGACCTTCTCCATCTCCTGGGTGCGGGCGGTCAGAATAATGATCCCCATGCTGCTGGATTTCTGACGAAGCTCCTTACAGACGGCGAAGCCGTCCATCCCCGGCAGCATGATGTCCAGCAGGGCGATGTCCACGTCGCCCTTATAATCCTCGAATTTTTGCAGAGCCTCCTCGCCGGAGCCGGCCTCCACCACCTCGTAGCCGGAGCGTTTGAGGTTGATTACCACAAAATCCCGGATGGAGGCTTCATCCTCACAAACCAAAATGCGCTTCATAGCTTACCCCTCCTGTCAATCCCCGTTTTGGTAAATTTTTACGGCAAAAGAATCAGCATATACCGGATTCTGTCCATTGTCAGTTCATAGCCCGGCGCGTTGCCGAGCCGAACGTAATAAACGACATTCCCCGAGGAGGATACCGGCAGATAACCCGCTGGCTTTTCCGCCACGGCGGCGGTCAGCAGCTCCAGCACCACTTCCCCCGCCTTGCCGTCCTCATACGTGGAGATGGTGAGCAGGCGGCCGTCCTTGTCATAGGCGGCCGTCACCCCCTGCCAGAAATCCTCATCCGCCCGCAGGCTGTACCGGTCCTCCAGGTTCACAAGGTCGCTGTATTTCATCTGCACGGTGCGGGTGGTGTAATCCCAATTCATCCATCGGGTCACCCATTGGACGCTTTCGCCCTCATAGCCGTTCATGCGGCTGCTGATCGGCCATTCCACCTGGCCATCGCCGTCGATGTCCATGGAGGGGATGCCCGATTCCCGCCAGGTGATGGCGGTGAGGTTATCCTCCGGTGCATAAAAGGGGGCGTTCAACTGCCCGTCTTCCCAGTAGATCAGCTCGGTGACCATGGCGCCGCTTTCCTGGAGGCCGTCCACATATACGCCGAACACCCCGTCGGCCAGCGTCACCCGCTGCAGATTGGAAAAGCTGACGATGTCGCCGTCCAGCCGGGTCATCCCCCATTCGGAAAGCTGGCCGTTCCCCATGGACCAGAGCCGGGCGGTGACGGTATGCTCCGCCCCCGCGTCCAGCAGCAGCAGGCTGTCGCTGCCGGAGCCGGTGAGATCCGCCAGCATGGCGGAGGAGTACTCCCCCAGATCCCGTTGGATCAGCCCGGCGGGGGAGAGGTTGTAAACCACCATTTCCTGGTCACGGCTGCCGTATTGCTGCCAGCCGACGCACAGCTCCTTCATGCCGTTTCCCCGGAGATCCCCCAGAAAAACCTCGCGGATTTCACCGGCGTAGCCCTCCGTATCCGCGACGGAGAGCCATTCGTCTTCCACCTTGCGCAGATAGTTGATATGCACCTTCCGGTTTTCCTTGTCGCTCAGGCCGGGGCGGTAGAAGGCATAGGCCTCCTGCTGGCCGTCACCGTCGAAGTCGTCCACCAGGAAGGCGGAGCGATGCTCCCCGGATTGGGGATATTTCAGCAGATAACTGCCGCTGTTGTCCACATATTTGCGGATATACGTCTCCAGCGCCTGCTGGATGGCCTCCTGTTCCCCCGTCCCCTTGGGAGGACGGAGCTTGTTTTCCACATCCAAGCCCACCGCAGAACAGCCGGACAGCGCCACCGTGATAAAGAAGATCGCCAGCAGTCCCGCCGCCAGCCGTTTTACGTCCTTCACACCATCCGCCTCCTTGCGGTTCATACCTTATTATCATAGCATAAATTTCATGGGAAGTCGAACCTTTTTTACAGGAAAAACGCCCCGAAGAAGCGAAAGCCTCTTGGGGGCGGAAAGACGCTATACGAGCGGCGGGGGAGCCCCATCGGTTCCTCCCCGGAGGGCGGCTTTTTTCCGGCAATGCCGCTGCAAAAGAGCCGCCAGCGCGGCCAGAAGGATGCCCGCCAGGGCGCCGCCGCAATCGATGAGCACGTCGGCAAGCTGGGGAGACCGGCCGGGAATAAAGGCTTGGTGCAGCTCGTCCGAAGCGGCGTAAAGGGCGCAGAGCAGCATCGGCAGCAGCAGCCGTACGCTCTGCCGGGAGGAATGGGCGCCGACCGCCGCGAAGCTGAGGATTCCCAGCACGGCGTACACCCCGGCGTGGGCGCATTTGCGCACAAGGAACTGAAGGGGTTCCGCCAGCGCCGACTGATCGGCGGGGGGCATACTGTCGAAGCCCGGGACGAACAGCCGGAGCAGGAAGGCGGTGATGCTGCCGCTGAGGGAGGAGGAATCCTCCCCGTTCTGGCCGGAGAACAGGAAGATCACCGCCATCCAGAGGACCACCGCCCCCCACAGAAGGCAGCGCGTAAGCAGACGACGCCGCTTCATGTCAGAGCCGGGCCATCAGGCTGCAGAGCTGATCGGAGAAGGCGGCGGGATTGTCGATGCTCATCCCCTCGATCAGCAGCGCCTGGTTGTACAGCAAGCCGGCATATTCCCGCAGCCTGTCCTGATCCTCCGCGTACAAGCGGGTCAGGGCGGAGAAGATGGGGTGGGATTCATTGATCTCCAGCACCCGGTCGGCCTTGACCTTGTTGTCCGAGGGCATGGCGTTGAGGACCTTTTCCATCTCCAGGGTGATGCCGCCGTCGGTGGTGAGGCAGACGGGCGCGGAGAC